>NZ_JBMIRP010000012.1:0-36827 GCF_049202975.1 Ureibacillus sp. MALMAid1270
GAGGAAATATTTTGATAATTAATTTCCAGTTTTAAAAAAATGAACATTAAAAAATCCCACCTAAAATAGGAGGGATGAAATAAATTGGTTTGAGTAAAATCCTTGAACCACAAAGCTCGGCGAATGCCGAGAGTCTATTTATTTCATAGGGGGGGTTTCATACGCAGAAAAACAAATCAATTTTAAATCACAGGAATCACATAATCATAATTCGGATGAGCGATTTTCCAAACAACACGGGTCTACTTTATTTACAATCGAGACTAAAAATATGAAGTATTTTCCGTCAAATTTAGTTCTGCAACAAAATGAACCGGTTACGATTATTCTTAAAAATCAAGATAAAATAGAACATGATTTAGAAGTTAAAATTCCAACTAGTAATAAGGATGAGAAAACAAGTCATAATCATGGTGAAAATGAAAATGTAATTCATTTACATGCTGGTCCTAAAAAGGAACAAACGGTAAGTTTTACACCAACAGAATCTGGGTTATATGAATTCGTTTGTACAATTCCAGGTCATAAGGAATCAGGTATGGTTGGTTGGATTTCAGTAAGTTAGATTGAAAAAATTACCTCTAGATTATTTCATATGAATTTGAATAGAAATAACTATTAAGATAAACAATGTTAGTGTAGTGGATTTAATTTTGAAAGGAGGTCTGATTATGGGGGTACTTTCAACATCACCTACAAACATGGATCATTGTATTGAATTATGTATTAAGTGTGCTAGAGCGTGTGAAGAGTGTCTTACTGCCTGCTTACAAGAACCAGATGCACAAGCGAGAGTTCATTGTATTCAAAAGCTAATTGATTGCTCAAAAATTTGTTTACAATTGGTAAGTTTCCTATCTAGAAATAGTGAATTTTCAAAACAATATTGCCAAGTTTGTGCTGATATTTGTGAAGCATGTGCTACTCATTGTGAAAAATTCCAAGATGCTCATTGCCAAGAATGTGCTAAAATTTGTCGCGAGTGTGCAGAAGCATGTAGAAATATGGCTTAATAGTTTTTTAAAGCCCTTCTCTTTGAGGAGGGTTTTTTTCAATTATTAAGCCTTTTGCATAATCAGTAGAAAATAACCATTATTTTAGTGATAGTTCACTTTCTACTAACCACTTATGATTTTTAACTTTTTCTCCTGCAGTAGAAATATAATCTCCATTTTCAAAGTTGTATTATAAGCACCTCAAATGTAGCTTGAGCACCCTTAATATTAGGCTCATTGTAAGCAGTTATAATTGCATTATAGGGAAAGTAGGATTTTCCGCACAGATTTGTACCAAGATTAGAAGGTTTTCTATATTTATATTGGATTTTATTTCTATTAAATAGACTTAATAAATTTTATTTTTGGTCTGCTGTTTCTCCCTAAAAACTCCATAATTTATTTGTATTATTAAGAGGTAATATCAATCTTAGATGAATAAGGAGACGAGGTTATATGGACTGGAATTGGTTTCCATTGTTAATCCTACTGATTTGCCCGTTAATGATGGTTTTTATGATGTTTAGTGGTCATGGACATGGCCATAGACATGGTAAAGGTAATCAAAAAGCTCATGACTCACTTAATGAGTTAGAGTCCAAAATCACTACTTTGGAGAGGGAAAATGAAAAACTAAGAGATGAAATCAATACGCTGTACTCTAAGAAATAAAATAGTACCTTGAAGATTTAGAGATATTTATGATTGAGGTGAAATATTAATTGGATAATATACAACAAATAGATAGGGTAGCATTAGCACTTGGACCAATAACTATTTACTGGTACGGAATTATTATCGCATCAGGAATTGTTTTAGGATGGTTATTGGCAACAAGAGAATCTAAAAAATTGGGTCTACCAAAAGATATTTTTTCTGATTTATTATTTTGGGCGATCCCAATATCCATTATTAGTGCGAGAATTTATTACGTTTTATTTAAATGGGAGTATTATTTTCAAAACCCAAGTAAGATGTTTGCAATATGGGAAGGCGGTATAGCCATACATGGAGCTTTAATAGGTGGTGTTATCACTTCAGTTATCTACGCTAAGAAAAAAGGAGTATCTTTTTGGAAATTAGCTGATATTGCTGCACCAAGTATTATTCTTGGTCAAGCAATTGGACGATGGGGAAACTTTATAAATCAAGAAGCACATGGAGGGGAAGTGGTACGGTCATTTTTGGAAGATTTAAACCTTCCTGAGTTTATTATTAATCAGATGTATATAGATGGTATTTATTACCATCCGACATTCTTATATGAATCTGTGTGGGATATTGCAGGTTTTATTTTCCTCGTAATTCTAAGAAGGTTTAACCCTAGAAGGGGAGAATTATTCTTATCTTATGTAATATGGTATTCAATAGGTAGATTTTTTGTAGAAGGTTTAAGGACAGATAGTTTGATGCTAACAGATTCACTACGAATTGCTCAATTACTTTCATTAATACTAATAGGAATAGCAATAATTTTAATATGGTATAGACGAAAATACGGTTATTCTACATTACGATATTCAGATAAAAAAAAGTAAGGTTATAAATATTGTAGTAATACAAGGGGCGAATACATTAAATAAATGTTTGCCTCTTCTTTTTCATTTACATGATTTTGAAATTTTACTAAATAGAAAAGTAGGTATATCGATATTAAGGATAATAATTACGCAAATTTCATAGTAACTATAATAGGTTAAGGGCAGTATTTACCTTGAAGTTTTTTTGTCTGAACTACTAATGAATTATGTTACTCTATTACATTTTTATCTTTTATCTTTTTGAAATTTAAACTTAAATATAACTCTCTAATGTAACTCGAGTAATTTCTATAGCCTAAAAAAAGGACGTCTCAAAACTTATGAGATGTCCTATTATATATCATTTAGTTAAACGGTCCAAGAAGAGTTCTAATTGTTTTAGTGTAACCTTGTCGTTTACACCAAAAGTCCCATCACCCTTACCTAATGTGATTTTATTTGAAGATAAAATTGAGACATAATCATATTCCCAATTAGCTGTTGTAACATCTGAGAACATTTCTGCATTGCCTTGTTTTTTTAAATCGAAAGCTACAACTAATACTTTGGCTAGTTGACCACGTGTAATAGGTGAACCTGCATTAAATTTCCGTTTTTCGTCTCCACTAAAAATCCCTTGTTTTTCTAATGCTGTAGCTGCACCGGCATAATTAGAAGAGGATTTTAGATCCAAAAATGGTGAATTTGTATCGGAAGTATCTAATGCTAAAGCTTTTGAAAGTTGAAGAGCTACTTCACCACGAGATGCATAAACACTAAAGTCTATCCCTGCATCTTTAACTTCACCTTTTGTAGTTGTTGTGAAATTTGCCACACGTTTTGCACCTAAATAACGTGAGCCCCAATAATATGGATCTTCTAATTTATCAATTCTTACACCAGAACTTGGTGTAGCGGAAATAAAATTACCATCTCCTATATATATTCCAACGTGAGAAATACCTGACCCTGAAGTATTAAAGAATACTAGGTCGCCTGCTTCTAAATTATTTTTTGAAACTGTAGAACCTTGTTGGTATTGAGCTCTTGACGTACGATCTAATGAAATACCTAATTTTGAAAATACAAATTGTGTATATGATGAGCAATCAACACCAGTATTAATATCCGTTCCGCCAAATTTATAAGGAGCGCCTATATAGTCTTTTGCTGTATTTGTTATATCAGATATTGTTGCCGCTTCTGCATCATTTGCACCTATACCAGTAATTATCATAAAAGATGCAAAGATGGGTAGTAACCATCTTTTTCTCATGTCGAATCTCCTTTTGAAAGCTAGTTCTTTAATTTACTAATGAAAGAATATCATAGAAATTTAGTATGTAATCTTTCAATTCCATTACAAATTTATACAGAAATATCATTTTTGTAATAAAAATGGTTTAGCTTGCACTTATTATGAAATACTAGTTGTTAAATTAATAACCTTTAAAGTTCTTAATCTTAAAAATTTTCATTAGAACTATCTTTAAGTTATGATTTCTCCATAAAAAATCCATATTTTTCTTGTATGATTTATAGTGTAATTGAAAGCTAAGCCGTTACTTTAGTTTGTTAAATGAAACCACTTTCTATTGATTATAAGACTTACTAAAAGAAAATGATTAGGATACAGGGTATTCTGTGTAAGGAGCAGTGTAGATGAAAAGAAAAAATAAGCTTACGATTTTGTTTGGATTGATAGTAGTTACTTTTGCTGTGATAGCGACATCCTTATATGTGTCATCAAATAAGGATTCTGAAACTATTTCTGAATTACAAACGGTGGATACTAAAACGCTAACTAAAATGATTGATAGTAAGAAAAATATGGTTATTGTTGATTTAAGGGAACCCGAACTATTTGCCACAAGTAGAGTTCCCGGTGCTATAAACATTCCTTTTGATGAAATTCAGTCAAGATATACCGAGTTACCTAAAGATAAGGATGTTATCTTTGTTTGCCATACAGGTCGTATGGGGACGGAAAGCGGAAATCTTTTGTTAGAAAATGGTTATAAGAACGTTTTTAACCTCGAGGGAGGTATTGCTGAATGGACAGGGAATCTAGAAAAATAGCTGAAAAGAGGAAGTCATGCAGATAACTACGAAAACAACAGTCCAGCCTAATAAACAACAACTACTTAACCGTTTAAAACGCACTGAAAGTAAAGTGAAGGTGTTAATTAGATGGTTGAATTGTAATTTTGCCTATTCAAGATGCAGCGTCTTGAATAGGCTTTATTTAAAAAACGAACTTTTATAATAACATCATTTTGAGTCTTTTAAATAGAAACCACATTAAAGACTTTTTAATCTATTTGCCTAAAAATTAATTCTTAGAGATTTTAAAATTCAGTAATTGATTCAATTTATTTTTATAATTCGTATCAAAAGACTAACAATATGAAATAAATTCTGCTTAAGATGCACTTTGTAAAGAAGGCTATTTCTACAATTTGATAGTTTTTGCATATATTTGTAATATACTATTTATGTAAAAAACTAGTAATAATTAAAATTATTTGGGGAGTGTTCAAACTATTTATGAATGAATCAAGCAAAAGGTTTCGTAGTTTAACAATTAAGATGAATATTGTAATTATAATGTCGCTCCTAATAAGCATGCTTTTGACAAACTACATAACTTCGTTTTTAAATCATAATGTTCAAGTTACATATGGTGTATATATTAGCACAGCGATAAATATTATATTTACAACTATCATAGCTGCTGTTTTCTTACAATGGATAATTGTTTCTCCACTTAAATTATTATTGAATGTGACAAGGGAGGTAGCTAAGGGGAATTTAACTGTAACTATACCAAAAAAATCAAACGATGAGATAGGTTTATTAGTTAATTCATTTGAGGTAATGTTGGGGAACTTAAAGGATATCGTTGGCGAATTGAATGAAACTTCTATAAAAATTCTTAGTTCTTCCGAAACCCTCGCAAAAAGCGCAAGTGAAACGAATTCAGTTTCTAATCTTATTTCAAGTTCTATTAGAGAGGTTGCAGTTGATACACAAAACCAATCGAATGGAATAGAGAAGATGGTATTTGCTATTACAGAAATGAATGAAGGAATTAAAAGAATATTAAATAATACAGGGGAAGTCTCCAATACCTCCCACGAAACGAAAAGCTATGCTGTTGATGGAGAGCGAGCAGTTGAAAAATCAGTTCGTCAAATGACCTTAATACAAAACTCAGTTAGTGAATCGGATATTTCTATTCAAGAGCTCCTTAAACGTTCACAAGAAATTGCACAAATTTTAAATGTTATTTCTGATATAGCAAATCAAACCAATTTGTTGGCTTTAAATGCTGCAATAGAGGCTGCTAGGGCTGGAGAATCAGGTAAAGGATTTGCAGTTGTTGCAGAGGAAGTAAGAAGACTCTCAGAACAATCAAATCAATCAACTGAACAGATTGGCTCGATTATCGACCAAATGAGACTGGCTACCGATGTTTCTGTGCAAACAATGAGAAAAGTTATTGAAGATGTAAAAGAAGGTATTGATATTATTAACGATACAAAAGTAAAATTCTCTGTAATTTCTCAATCGACGGAGGAAATGAACCGAGAAATGGGTAATATATTACAAGCAGCAGAAGGAATCGCATTAAATGCTGAAGAAATTTCTCTTACAATAGATCAAATTTCTACTTTAGCAAGGAGAAATACTCAATATTCTATTGATGTTTCCTCCTCAAGCCAAGATCAACTAGTTGCAATTGAAGAAATAACTAAATCAACAGAATCGTTATCAAATATTGCTGAAGATTTAAGGGAATCAACAAAAAAGTTTACAGTTATTTAAAATTCTTGAATCATAAATAAAGTTCGAAAAATAGCCAATAAATTTCCAAAAAAGTGATTTGAATATACCCATACATGGTATATAGTATTAATATAAATACAAGAAGGTTGTAGGTGGTTTTTCTCAATCTTCCTAAATCAGCTATAAGGAGCGTGATAGTAATGAGAAACGATAATGGAGATGGTAAACAAAATCATAAACATCACCATTCAAATCCAAGTGAACATGAACATCACAATAAAAGTGAGCATGTCCATGGTGGGCATAAGGGACATATTGCACATGATCATAGTAAACATCCAGGGCATGAACATCATAACCACGATGTACATGATCACAGCAAACATTCGGAACACCAAAATCACAGCCATGGTGGACATGATCATGAAGGAGGACATGACAAACATCATGGCCACTCGATAGGAGAATTTAAGAAACGTTTTTGGATCTCATTAGTTCTAACAATACCTATTTCATACTTATCCATGATGGTTCAAATGCTATTTGGGTATGAAGTCAACTTTCCAGGAGATACATTTTTATTATTCTTACTTTCTACAATAGTTTTTTTCTATGGAGGAAAGCCTTTTTTACTCGGTGCATGGAGTGAAATAAAAGACAAAGCACCTGGTATGATGTTGCTGATTTCGCTAGCAATTGTCACTGCTTACGTATATAGCACTTTAACAGCATTCTTTATTGAAGGTAGTGACTTTTACTTTGAGTTAGCTACTTTGATTGTTATTATGCTACTAGGTCACTGGATTGAAATGAAATCTATAATGGGAGCTTCAAAAGCATTAGAAGAGCTAATAAAATTAATGCCTAAAGAAGCACACAAAATAGATTCATCAGGAAATACTATTGATGTTTCTGTAGAGGATTTAAAACCAGGTGATCAAATCCTTGTTAAACCTGGAGAAAAAATTCCGCTTGATGGAAAAATATTCGAAGGTCATTCAACAGTTGATGAATCAATGTTGACTGGGGAATCAGTTCCTGTAGAAAAAACTATGGGAATGGAAGCTATTGGTGGGTCCATTAATGGTGAAGGTATTCTAAAAATAAACGTTAGTAAAACAGGTAGTGAAACATATCTTGCTCAAGTTATCCAATTAGTAAGTGACGCAGAAAAAACGAAATCTAAAGCACAAGGATTCGCTGACACTGCTGCAAAATGGTTATTCTATGTTGCAATTGTTGCAGGTATTATCACACTCGCATATTGGTGGTCAACTGGTGACTTTGATACTGCTTTAGAGAGAATGGTGACCGTATTAATTATTGCTTGTCCTCATGCATTAGGTTTAGCTACTCCACTAGTAACATCTAGATCAACATCTATTGCTGCAAAAAACGGCTTGTTAATCCGTAATCGTACCTCTTTTGAAAGTGCTTTTAGAATCAATCGTATTGTATTTGATAAAACTGGTACATTAACTGAAGGTAATTTTGGTGTTACAAATATACATCCAACTGTAGGTATCAGTGAAGAGGAACTATTAAAACTAGCGTACTCAGTCGAAACGCAATCTGAACACCCGATTGCAAAAGGTATTGTAAAAGAAGGGAAGAAACGAGATTTAGAACTATATAAAGTATCCAATTATCAAAACCTAACGGGTAAAGGACTTGTTGCGAAAATTAATGATTCTGAAATTGCCATTGTTAGTCCGGGTGTATTAAGAGAAAATAATATTTCCTTTGATATAGAAACTTATGAAAAACTTGCACAACAAGGGAAAACAGTTATTTTCGTATTAAAGGATAATGCGCTTCAGGGAATGATTGCATTAGCAGATATTATTCGAGAATCATCTTATAAGGTTATAAAAGAATTAAATAATCTTGGAATTGAAACTGTCATGATGACTGGTGATAATAGTCGCGTAGCGCATTATGTAGGTGAAAAGCTTGGAATGACAAAGGTGATTGCTGAAGTATTACCACATGAAAAATCAAATAATGTGAGAGAATTAAAAGAGGGTGGCAAAAAAGTTGCGATGGTTGGAGACGGTGTAAATGATGCACCAGCTTTAGCTGAAGCTGATTTAGGTATTGCTATTGGAGCGGGAACAGATGTTGCAATTGAAACTGCAGATGTTGTCCTAGTTAATAGTAACCCAGTAGATATTTTAAGCACTTTAAAACTTTCTAGGGCAAGTCGGATAAAAATGATTCAGAACTTAATTTGGGCTGCAGGATATAATATTATTGCCATCCCACTAGCAGCAGGGGTTCTTATTAGTGCAGGTATTGTGATCACACCGGCAATTGGGGCTGCGGTTATGTCATTAAGTACTATAATCTGTGCGATTAATGCTCAACTATTGAGAATTGACTAATTTAGTAAATAATTACAATAATTTCGCAAGAAGATTTTTTAAATATGTATGTGGAAGAAATATGGCAATTGAAAGTATCAAAAAAATTCGCTTAATAAACATTTTAGGCGAATTTTCTTTCATTATTTTTAATATGAATATTAACCCTCTATTTATGGTTATTCAGCATATAATAAATAAAATAATGAACAAATGCTAACAAGAAAAAAGAGGTGAGAACATGTGTATAAATAACGACTTTATCGAAAATCATTCATATCGAGTATTTGAGGAAATACGTAAAAATTCTTTGTACAACGTAGCGAGAGTGGAATTTTCAGAGGGTTATTGTTGGGAACCTCAATTTCAAACTTCACAATTTAATAGTAATGACCTTATTACTAAAATAATTCTAGAAGATGAGAATAAAAATTATTTTACTGTTAATCCTGATGACTTTGGCTTAAGGTTTGCAAAGGGAGAGATTAATTATAAAGAATATCTAAAATTTCAAAAAGTAGATGATATTAAATGGATAGGCTATTCAATTCTAGGAGTTGGGATTTTGATAGCTATGATGTTTACAATGTATATTTATTTCGTAAATTAATGATTGAGAAATTAGCCTTGTTAATCTATTACTAACAAGGCTAATTTAAATTTTTCCTCTCAACAAAATCCCCGTTACTTTAAGTGTTATTTCTCAAAAATTACTTCGAATAAAATTTCCCAACTTGTTGCTAAATTCAACTTTACCTTTATAGTGTGATCATTTTCATAAAATTTTAAAATAATAGTTGCACTATGTAATGCGATTGGTTATTATTTGATTTGTTAATAGTAATGATTACGATTTGTGAGGGTGGAAATGTTGAGAAAATATTTATTTACACTATTGGCTTTTTGCTTTGTACTACTAGTAGCATGTAGTAATGAAACTGCTCAGAAGGCACAGAGTAATGAAAGCACTGAAGTACTAACAAAATTAAAGGTTTATACAACTGTATATCCATTAAGTTATTTTACAGAACGTATTGGTGGAGAATTTGTTAAAGTGTCATCTGTTTATCCCCCTGGAGCAAATGAGCATTCATTTGAGCCAACGCAACAAGATATGATTAAGTTAGCAGAGTCAGACTTGATATTCTACATCGGTTATGGTCTTGAAAGTTTTATTGAAAATGCACAAGTGACATTAAAAAATGAAAAAGTGGAGTTTGTAGCTACAACTGACAATATACCAGAAGAAAAACTTAATATGAGCACCGGTGATTCAAAAGATGCACATTCGGAAGAAGATGAAGATGCCCATGCTGGAGAAGCACACAGTGATGAGGAAGTAACAAGTGAATCTGAAGATGTACATGCACAACATAATGAAATTGATGCTCATGTATGGCTTTCTACATCTCTTTCTGCAGATCTTGCGTTAGCCATTAAGAATGCACTTACAGAAAAAATGCCAGAACAGTCTGATAAGTTTGAAGCAAATTATCAAACATTAGTTAACGATTTAGAGGCACTAGATATTCAGTTTAAAGAAATGGTGGCTCAAGCTGATACACGAACATTTTTTGTATCACATGCTGCATTTGGATATATTGCTGGGGAATATGGTTTGCAGCAGGTACCAATTGCTGGTCTGAATTCACAAAATGAACCATCACAAAAGGAATTATTAGAAGTTGTTTCTTTAGCAGAAGATTTAGAAATTCAATATGTTTTATTTGAGCAAAATGTTTCTGCTAAATTGGCTGAGATTATACAATCTGAAATTGGAGCGGAATCACTTACATTGCATAACTTAAGTGTTCTTACCAAAGAAGATATTGCGAATAATGAAACGTATTTCACTTTAATGGAACAAAATATTGAAACTTTAAGAAAAGCATTAGAGAAAAAATAATTATTCCTAATTTTAATAATTGAAAAATGATGTAGAACAAGAAAAAATGTAGGGGTGCATAATAGCACCTTTTTTTGCCAATTACCCTCAGTTGGAATATTAATGGGTGGAAAAGGAAAAAGTAAAGTTTATAATGTGAGTTATTTTTATTTACATCTGCATAATTTCTGCAAAACTTAAAATTATAATTACAAAGAAGAACTACTTAGGAGGAATAAAAATGATAAATAAAATAATGCTTGGATTTATTTCTTTCATAACAATTTTAACACTCTCTGCATGTGCAGGTGGAAATAATGAAGAATCATCTCAAAATGAGACTGTTCAAGAAGAAAATAATGATATGGCAGGTCATAACATGGAAGAAACGGATGGAATAGAGGAATCGGAGAAAACTGACGACATGCAAGGTATGGACCATTCCAATATGAATCACTCTGGATCAGGGGAAGTTCCAGAAGGATTAAAAGAAGCAGAAAACCCAACTTTCCCTGTTGGCAGTATAGCAATTATTCAATCAGATCATATGCCTGGTATGAAAGGTGCTGATGCTACGATTGTAGGAGCTTATGATACAACAGTTTATACTGTCTCGTATACCCCAACCACTGGTGGTGAACCAGTTACAAACCATAAGTGGGTTATCCATGAGGAATTAGAAGGTGCTGATGAAGCCCCTTTAGAACCTGGAAAGGAAGTAACAATAAACGCTAATCACATGGAAGGAATGCAAGGAGCAACTGCAACAATAGACTCCGCTGAAGAAACAACAGTTTATATGATTGACTTCACTTCTACAACTGGTGAACAAGTAACAAATCATAAATGGGTAACAGAAAGTGAGCTATCAGCTCAATAAATCTTAAAATAGAAGTTCAAAATGAACTTTTAGCAAAATAGTATTGACTGAAAAATAGATGAAAATGTCTTTTGATATGCTTCCTATTAGGTAGACAGATGGATTTATAAAATTCAACCTATCTAATAGGGGGCTTTTCTTATGATTATGATTAACATAAAAATTAAAATTTTTACGTAATTTAACATTCGTAATTACCCAACTAATTCGGAGGTATATATGTTAAAAAAATACATCCCTGTAATCTTCATTTCCTTATTAATTAGCTCTGTTATTTTTGTTATTTTATCCAAAGAAAATACCATTAAAACAGCACAAGTTAATGAGCAAGCAATCTTAAATGAATCTCCCCAAAATACATCAACTGTAATGACTGAAACAAGTTTAACAGGATCTAATAATAACTCTCAAAATGTTACACTTGCTCCAGAATTCACATTAACAGATATTAATGGGATTGACGTTAATCTTGCTGATTTTAAAGGTAAAATAGTTATTTTAAATTTTTGGGCTACTTGGTGTCCACCGTGTAGAGAAGAAATGCCTGACATGCAAAGTTTTTATGAAAAAAATAAAGAAAAAGGAATTGAAATCGTTGCCGTAAATCTAACTAACCTCGATAATGGCGTACAAGCAATTGAAACATTTGTACAAGATTATAGTTTAACTTTCCCGATCCTATTAGACAAAGATGGTGTTGTTAGGAGTATGTACGAAATATTAACAATACCAACTAGTTTTATTCTAGATACTGAAGGGGGAGTTTTCCAAAAGATAGTAGGTCCAATGAATGAACAAATGATGGATGAACTAGTTAATTCAATCCAAAGGACCGATGAAAAGTACGGGGAGTAGAAACTACCCTGTGTTTTGTCTTGCGTTCATAATTTCTCTTTACTTATTTGGTGGGGTTTCTTTTGCTAAGAATAGTATCAATTTAGTACTAATCCGCCCGTACAAAAAAATACAAAATCAACACCTTCAGTAAAAATGGAAGGGAAATTGAACAATTTCTTAGTTACTAGCATAGTAATACTGAGTTAAACACAACCTTTATTTTAGTTATCTGAATGGCATAAAGAAATAATTCATGTTTCTAAAACATATTTCTATTTACATAGGGTACTAGGGTATACTATAATGAATTTGAAAAGGGGGTAGTAACATGGAACCCGAAATAAAAAATGTATCCTTATTAGACGAAAGTTGTTGCTCTAGTTTGAATATTAGAAAAAGTCACCATTCAGAAAAGGCAAAGAAAAATCTTGTATCTAGACTTAATCGGATAGAAGGGCAAGTTCGGGGAATAAAGGGTTTAATTGATAGAGATACTTATTGTGATGATGTCATTACACAAATATCTGCTACTCAAGCTGCACTAAATAGTGTAGCAAAGCTCCTTCTTGAAGCACATATGAAAGAGTGTGTAGTTGATCGTATACAAGAAGGGGATTTAGAAGTTTTAGATGAAGTGCTTGTCACAATTCAAAAATTAATGAAAAAATAAAAGGAGAGAATTAACATGGGAAATGTAACATTAAACGTTAGCGGAATGTCATGTGGTCATTGTGTAAAATCGATTGAAGGAAGTGTTGGATCGTTAGATGGCGTTGAACAAGTAAAAGTTGATTTAGGCTCTGGTAAGGTCAACGTTGAATTCAATGATGGAAAAGTAACACTTGAAAAAATTAAAGAGACAATTGATGATCAAGGTTACGATGTTGAGTAAAAAGATGTAGGGTGCTTACAAATAGCACTCTATTTCTTCCAAAAAATTATACCCCATAGCGGTATGTTTAATGAGGTGGAAGCAACATGAGTAGTGAGTTAAAAGAAACAAGTTTACAGATAACGGGTATGACTTGTGCAGCTTGTGCAACAAGAATTGAAAAGGGTCTAAATAAACTAGATGGTGTAGAAGAAGCGAATGTTAACCTAGCTCTCGAAAAATCCATCATCAAATATAATCCTGAAAAGATCAGTGAACAAGACTTTGAAAAGAAAATTCAAGATCTTGGCTACGGTGTCGCAAAAGAGAAAAAAGAATTTACCATTACAGGAATGACTTGTGCAGCCTGTGCCAACAGAATCGAAAAAGGATTAAATAAAATTGAAGGTGTATCAATGGCAACCGTCAACCTTGCTCTTGAAAATGCAACGATTGAGTTTAATCCAACCGAAGTTTCAGTATCAGATATTATTCAAAGAGTTGAGAAATTAGGTTACGGTGCGCATTTAAAAGAAAATGAAAAGGATGCAGTAGATTTCCGAGAACAAGCAATTAAAAAACAAAGAACAAAGTTCATTATTGCTGCAATTCTTTCATTACCACTTTTATGGTCGATGATTGGTCACTTTTCGTTTACATCATTTATCTATATGCCAGAAATTCTAATGAATCCTTGGGTTCAAATGGCTTTAGCAACACCTGTTCAATTTTACGTAGGATGGCAGTTCTATGTAAGTGCATTTAAAGCATTAAAAAATAAAAGTGCAAACATGGATGTTCTTGTTGCAATGGGAACATCTGCCGCTTATTTTTATAGTGTTTATCAAGCAATTATTACAATTGGTGAGCCTCATCATGCACAGCTCTATTTTGAAACGAGTGCTGTATTAATTACGTTAATTGTATTAGGGAAGCTGTTTGAAGCAAAAGCAAAAGGTCGTTCTTCTGCAGCGATTAAAAAGCTAATGGGATTACAAGCAAAAACCGCTTTAGTCGTTCGTAATGGGATAGAACAAGAAATCCCACTAGAAGAAGTAGTCATAGGTGATACGATTTTAGTAAAACCAGGAGAAAAAATACCTGTTGATGGTGAAGTCATAGAGGGCGACACGGCGGTAGACGAATCGATGTTAACAGGTGAAAGTATTCCAGTTGATAAAACAATCGGTTCCACTTTATTTGGATCAACAATTAATAAAAATGGTTTTATTAAAATGAGAGCGACAAAAGTTGGGCGAGACACAGCGTTAGCTCAAATTATTAAAGTTGTAGAAGATGCACAAGGTTCCAAAGCGCCGATACAAAGAATGGCGGATAAAATCTCAGGAGTTTTTGTACCTATTGTTATCGTCATTGCAATTATTACCTTTATCATTTGGTTTACACTTGTAGCACCAGGTGAATTTAGATCTGCTTTAGAAGCAATGATTGCAGTTCTTGTTATTGCATGTCCATGTGCGCTTGGGTTAGCAACTCCAACATCTATTATGGCAGGTTCCGGTAGAGCAGCTGAATTTGGTATTTTATTTAAAGGTGGAGAACATCTTGAACAAACACACCATATTGATACAGTCGTTGTAGACAAAACAGGTACAGTAACATATGGTAAGCCTGTATTAACAGATGTCATCGTAGAAGATGGAGTAAATGAAGAAGAATTCCTATCCCTAATAGGAGCAAGTGAAAAACAATCCGAACATCCACTTGCCGAAGCGATAGTTCAAGGGATTGAAGACCGTAGTATTGAACTCCTAAATGTTGGAAAATTCGAAGCGATTCCAGGTTACGGTGTCAAAGCGGTTGTCAATGGTAAAGAGATATTAGTTGGAACTCGAAAACTAATGAATAATAATGGAATCAAAATTTCAACAATATTAAGCAAGATGGAAGAGCTAGAAGCTAACGGTAAAACAGCGATGTTAGCAAGTATTGATGGTCAATATGCAGGTTTAGTAGCTGTTGCTGATACAATTAAAGAGACATCTAAAAAAGCCATCAAGCGTCTAAAAGATATGAATATTGAAGTAATTATGATGACAGGAGACAATGAACGAACTGCCAATGCTATTGCTGCGGAAGTTGGAGTTAATTATGTTATTGCAGAGGTATTGCCGGAAGGGAAGGCTGAAGAAGTGAAAAAACTTCAAGCTTCTGGGAAAAAGGTTGCAATGGTTGGTGACGGTATTAATGACGCACCTGCGCTAGCAGTAGCTAATATTGGTATGGCCATTGGTACAGGAACAGATGTTGCAATGGAAGCAGCTGATATTACATTAATTCGTGGAGATTTAAATAGTATTGCTGATGCAATCATCATGAGTCACAAAACTATGCGTAATATTAAACAAAACTTATTCTGGGCATTTGCTTATAATACACTCGGCATTCCAATTGCGGCGATAGGTTTGCTTGCTCCATGGGTTGCGGGTGCTGCAATGGCATTTAGCTCTGTATCAGTAGTTTTAAATGCACTAAGATTGCAAAGAGTGAAGTTAGTAAAATAATAAAAAAAGACCTACTAGGTAGTGACCCCCAAAAGTTAGAGTAAAATCTAACTTTTGGGGTGCAGCACCCTTGGTAGGTCATTTTTTTATTTATGTATATGTAGAATTCCTTTTATCAATACTATAAAAAGTTCAATATTGCATAATCTACGCGAAATTATGAACAAATTGGAGGAATATAGAATGTCAAATAAGATTACTCTTGGTATTATTTCATTCGCTGCAGCTTTAACACTTGCAGCATGTGGTGGAGAAAACGCTGATGATACAACACAAAATAAAGCGACTCAAGAAGAGTCAAATGCAGCGCCTGAAAATAAAATGAATGAAATGGAAGAGACTGAAAATAGCGAAACAATGCAAGGTATGGACCATTCTAACATGAATCACTCTGGTTTAGGTGAAGTACCAGAAGGTTTAAAAGATGCTGCAAATCCAACTTTCCCTGTTGGTAGTAAAGCAATTATTCAATCAGATCATATGGCAGGTATGAAAGGTGCAGAAGCAACTATTGTAGGTGCTTATGATACAACAGTATATACAGTCTCTTTTACTCCAACTACTGGTGGTAATCCGGTAACAAACCATAAGTGGGTTATTCATGAGGAATTAGAAGGTGCAGGTGAAGGAGCCTTACAGCCAGGAACCGAAACAACAATTAATGCTGATCATATGGAGGGTATGAAGGGTGCTACTGCCACAATAGATTCAGCTGAAGAAACCACTGTTTATATGGTTGATTTTACTTCTACAACAGGTGAACAAGTAACAAACCATAAATGGGTAACAGAAAATGAATTATCAGCCCAATAATTTAAGGGTATTTGGATCTTCATGTTAAAATAAGATAACTGATTGGTGTTCATCAATTATAAGTTAGACAAACGTGCAAGAATCTCAATATTTTAAAAGAGGCTGGGACAAAACAAAGAATTAATGAAACCAAACGATTTAGTATAATAAGAATATGCTAACACTTTATTAGAAAGTCGTTCGTCGGAGAGTCAGGCGAAGACTCCTGCGGGATGTAGAAGCAGTCATGAGACCCCGCAGAGCTTTAGCTCGAGGAGGCTCATGGCTTCCCCGCGGAAAGCGAAGCCTGACTCGGAGACGAATGTACTCATATCAAAAAGGTACAATCCAAATTCAAGATGGATTGTACCTTTTGGGCTTTTGTCCCAGCCTCATTTTAAATTTTTTGTTTGATTATTATGTTAAAGCTAGTGAGAATTCTTAAATTAATAACATTATTTATAAGATATAGGGAGTGTAAAAATAAATGTGGAACCTCTCCCTAATTCACTTTCCACTTGAATATCGGTTTGATGAAGATCTAAAATGTGCTTAACAATAGACAGGCCGATTCCTGTACCTGTTTTAGTGGACCTTGCTCTATCCGCTTTATAAAATCGTTCCCACATAGTATATTTTATATCCATAAATTATCCATATTTGTTTGTTAAATTAGTAAGAGAAATATATGGAAAAGTGGAAATGAAATGAAAAATAGTAGAATTATTATATCCTTAGTAGTTATAACTTTACTAGCTGCTTGTTCAAACAAAGTAGAACGAAATAACTATGATGCAAATAAACTAACTGTATTGATTGTTGAATACTCAAGTGGAGCGCCTCTGAATAAATTATACGTAACATTACTTGATAATGAGGGGAGTATTCTGGATTCAAATGTGAGTACAGGTGAGGGGAAAGTTATCTTTCATAACTTAGAAGAAAATGAAGCGTATTCATTACAAATTGGATTATTTGAAAATTTTAAAACTGGAATGTATATTACTGAGAAAGAATTTACATATAGTCAAACTAAGCAAAATTTGATTGTACAAACAAATGCTCCAAATAGCGAACAAGCACTAGCCGTACCATCTCTACTACAACATCCTGAATTACCAAATGGTTGCGAAATAACAACTCTTACAGCAGTACTCAATTATTATGGAGCAGCCACAGACAAAATGGAAATGACTGATCAATATTTACCTAAACAGCCATTTAAATATAACGGAAATAAAAAATATGGTCCTGATCCAAATATAGCGTATGGAGGGTACCCGGGTAGCTTAGAAACAGGTACCTATGTTTTTGCTGAGCCAATTGTCAATACGGCAAATAATTTTATAAAAGATAGAAAACTTAAATTACAAGCGCAAAATATTAGTGGTAGTACATTAGAAGAGATTACAAATTATGTGGATATGGGAATACCTGTAATTGCATGGGTCACATTAGACCTTTCGAAGCCGAAAATTCGTGGAGGGTGGTACATTGAAGAAACGGGAGAATATCATCAAATGTTTACAAATCTGCATACAATGGTAATAATCGGTATAAAAAATGATAAAGTTGAAGTAATGGATCCCCTTAAAGGATACGTAACTTTAGATAAAATCAAATTTTTCGAAAGTTATGTGTCTTTAGGGGAGCAAGCTATCGTAGTATATTAAAAATTAGTTAACATTACAAATTGTTTTGTTCGATTTTATATCAAGAGGTAAGAACATCCGTCTACCGTTATCATATATCTATATAAAAAATGGTCAACCAGAAATGTTTTCTGGCTGACCTTATAATACGACCGGGTGAGATTGCGGAAGAACTCAGCAAAAAACGATCAAGCTTTTTTTATTCATATTCAAACATTAACTAGTCTCAGCCTAATTATTATCAGAAGACGATTCATCTTGTAAAACTATTGAAATTGCTTGTGCGAGAACAGAAATTGTACGATTAATCTCTTCTTCTGAATTTTCAATACCTCCAAGTTCTATTAAAACCATATTTTTAGCTAAATCTTGATTATAAATACCATCAACATGCTCACCTTTTTTCCCTATTACACCACGCGATATTCCTGGAACCAACTCATTCAATTTATCAGAGATTTGTTGGGAATATGATTGATTTATTAAGTAGTTTGGATTATCTTCCCCTACAACAAAATAGATTTTTCCGAAGGTCTGATTCTTGTAAGTAAGCGTAGATATATCTCTAGAAGCAGAATCTCTATGAAGGTCAACGATTAGGTCGTAGGTATTATTTTGAATTTCGTTTGAAAGATAAGGTCGTACAACATCATAAGCTTCAGAAAAAGTACGATTTGTATTGTATAATTCATCCATTGTATCAACCTCAAGAAATTTTGTGTTTAAGGAGTTTACATTGAAATGCATTTTAATAATTTCTTCAAATTCAGTAATATTTGATTTTGAGTCATAAACAGCTGTTTTACCACTTTTATTTTTCACAATGGGAATAAATGCTTCATGGGAATGCGTAAAAAGCATCAAAACATTCTTTGATAATGCCGGTTCAAAACTATCAAGAGGTACATCAGTGGTTGTAGGAACATACACAAGTTTTTTAGGTGTTTCAATCTCTTCAACTGTTATATCCTGAGATAGGTTAAAAGAACTTGCAATTATTGGTGATACAAATAATAGTAAAATGAATCCAAAAAATATGACGAGTTTGTATTGCATCATTTATTCACCTCAAAAAACTATATGTTTGAGGGTTTCTAATTATTTGTTATAAGTTTATAAAATTTGAGATTAATAATTTGTAATATTTATTGTTAGTAAAATATAACTCTGTACCTACTATATCTTAAACTACATTATGAATTTTTTATGAACTTCATTAAATCTCCTTTATCATAATTTGATATGTGCATAATTTCTCCATAATTATTTGTTACATTATTTTTGTAAACAAATTAAGGAGGAATCAGCATGAAATCCAAGTTATGGATAACTGCATTAATTACCAGTGCTGTAATTGCAACTGGTTGTAGTGCAAATAATACAAATTCAGATTCAGAAGAAATGGATCATTCCAACATGTCTGAAGAGGAAATGAAGAATATGGAGGGTATGGATCATTCCAACATGGATATGGAAGGGATGGATATGGAAAACGGCCATGCAAGTCATACAAATCCATTAGAACTAAATAATTCGACAGGTGAAAACGAACTAGCCCTTCCACCATTAGTAGAAGCTAATGATGGAGTTGTTGATATTACTGCTCAACAAGGTAAAACTGAAATTTTTGAGGGTGTCCAAACTGACACATATGGATATAATGGTTCATTCTTAGGTCCAGTTATTCGTGTAAGTGAGGGTGAAACTGTAACATTTAGAACGAAAAATGATTTGCTAGAACCGACAACATTCCATTGGCATGGAGTTGATATACCGGGTGAAGGGGATGGAGGACCACATCAACTTCTACAACCAGGTGCTTCAGAAGATGTAAAATTCACTGTAAGTCAAGGTGCCGCAACACTTTGGTTCCATCCGCATCCTGAAGGTGCTACAGCTGAACAAGTATATAAAGGTTTAGCAGGATTGATTTATGTGGAAGATGAAAACTCTAAAAACCTAGGATTACCTGATGAATATGGAGTCAACGATTTCCCACTAGTTTTCCAAGACAGACAATTCAATGAAGATAAACAATTTGATTACCAAGCAGTGCGTAATGAAGATGGAACAATTGGCGATACAATGTTAGTAAACGGGACTCTTAATCCTAAACTGACAGTTGGAAAAGAGAAAGTGCGCTTACGTTTATTGAACGGATCAAATGCTCGTAACTATACATTTAAATTAAACACAGGAGATTCATTCCAACAAATTGCAACAGATGGTGGATTCTTAAATGAACCAACTGAGATGTCAGAAATTACATTAACACCTGGAGAACGTGCTGAAATTATTGTGGATTTTTCTAAATATGATGCATCAAGCGATGTAGCCTTAGTTAATGAAGCTGATTCTATCTTATTGCCATTTAAAATCGATGAACAAAAAACAAATTCAATAGAAATTCCTGAAACATTAAATGATTATGTAGTAACAGAAAAGGAAAAAAATCTACCTGTTTCGAAAAAACTTGAATTATTCGGAATGGGTGAGATGGTTTATATCAATGACAAGCAATTTGATATAAACCGAATTGATTTTACTCAAAAACAAGGTGAAACTGAAATTTGGGAAATTTATAATAAACCTGATAGTATGGGCGGTATGACACATCCTTTCCATATTCACGGAACACAGTTTAAAATCGTTTCAATAGATGGAAAAGAACCACCTGTAGAATTACAAGGTTGGAAAGACACTGTTGCAATCGAACCAGACCAAACAGTGAAGCTTGCTGTCAAATTCAATAATAAAGGTATCTACATGTTCCACTGTCATGTACTTGAACATGAAGAGAACGGTATGATGGGACAAGTTGAAGTACAATAATTATAGACCTAGTTTAACTTATATATTAATAACTCCAGGTTGAAATATGTGTGATCTATCAACTTGGAGTTTAGTTTATTTTGATGCCGATAATAAAAAGTATCTTACATCTGACATAAAGGTGGCAGTACATCAAAAAGTTGACGATGTAACAATACCTTTTGCTATTGCTTTGATTGGACAAAAGGAAAAATTGAGAAGTATGTAAAACAAGAACTTTCCCCTAATCCAGTTGAACATATTCGAGAAATCATAAAGGAAAACCGATGTGGTTGTTAAGTAAACAATCCGCAAGGAAGTTGCTGTTTGGGTAATGTTACAAAGTATATAAAAAGTATTAAAAGTTAATTTACATCTTCAACTATAATGGCTTGAGTTGAGGAAGTGGGGCTATATGTTTTTAGTACGAACCCCTTAACCAATATAATCTCCCCCCTAGTCTACATGTCGATCACAACATGCCACGTCATTTTCCACATCTTCGAGAACAACATCAAACATGGTTAATAAATCTTTTATGTGTTGATTTCGTAAGCTGTAGTAAATATATTTTCCTTCATTTCGACCGATAATAATTCCACAGCCCTTTAAACAAGCGAGATGTTGTGAAATGTTTGACTGATTCCCTTTAATTTCCTCTATAATTTGAGACACCGTTTTTTCCTTTTCTTTGATGCATTCAAGTATTTGAATTCTAGTTTTATTAGAAAACCCATGAATTAACTTAACCTTCATTTCAATATCCATTGTTTGCATAAAATCCCTCCAACATATTAGTAAAAACGAATACGTTATGTTATTATCACATTAGCTTTTTCTAATATGTTTGTCAATTTTTCTATAAAGACAAAAAATTTATGAGAAATCAATTAGGAAGGGAGTTCCTTGTGGTAACTGAAGTTAAATGAATATGAAAATACATAAATGGAGGAAGTATTTTATGTTGAAAGTTAAAAAGTCTTTATTAATGTCGTTAATCGTACTATTGTTATTTAGTTTGTTTCCAATAAGTATGGCTAATGCACATTCTGTTTTAGAAAATTCGATACCAGCAGATGGCGAACAAGTAAATGATTCCATAAACAGAATCGAGCTATCATTTAATACGAAAATTGAAAATGGGAGCACTCTTACTCTAGTAAATGACGTGGGAGATGAATTGAACCCTTCATCCTATGAGATAAATGATAATGTACTTGTAGCAATATTTGAGGACTCGCTTGAATCTGGTACATATCAAGTAAATTGGAAAGTGATTGGGGCAGACGATCATCATATTGAAAATCAATATTCTTTTACAATCACTGTACCTGGAATGACAGAGGATGAGAATGAAACTACTCAAACAGAAGAAGAAACCAATAGTACTTCAGAAAAAGAAACATCAACAACGGATGAAGTAAATAATCAAGAAGAAGAAAATCAACATCAATCATCCAGCAATGAAAATGAGCAGTCTTCTTTAGTGATGATCATCATTATATGCTTGATTATTGCAGTCATAGGGATAGTAGCATGGATGTTGTTTAGTAATCGTAAAAAATAGTCGAAGGGTGAATTCTGGATGCTCTTAATTTCATTAACTGAATTTATTTTATACATTTGTTTCTCGGTACTAATAGGTTCCTTAATCCTATTCATTGTACCTGAAAATAAAAAACCACCTATAAATGTACCAAAAGGGATACTTTATCTAGCTGCAGTTTTAATACCAATTGCAGCTTTCCTACCAGTATTTCAAACTGCATACTTATTAGCAGGTGATATGGATCTTTGGTTCTTTATAAAAAGTGTTGTATTTACATTTGAAATTGGAAAAGCATGGTTGTTTATTACCATTATATCCGTTATTTTGATTTGTGTATTACTAGCTAAAAATCTGAAAACAAATAAACGTTTAACGATATGGGCGCTATTTCTAACTTTCTTAATGCTTTTAGGCTATGGAAGATCCAGCCATGCAGCCACAATAACAGAATGGCAAGGATTCGTTTCCCATACACTTCATTTCCTAGCGGTAACTGTGTGGATTGGTATTCTTTTTGTTGTAAGTTGGTTCGCCAAAAATAAAAATAATTGGTTAAGATTTTTAAAATGGTTTACCCCTGTCGCTATCATTTGTCTTCTTGTTACGATCGTGGCTGGTTATTTTACGATGGAAATGGATATTGATTCATACGATGATCCAAATGCTTCAATCGTCCAAGAATATCAAAATAGCCTGCTCGTTAATTATGGACAAGCATTAGTATTGAAACACATCTTTATTATTTCTTTAGTGTTATTCGCTTTTATCAATGGAGTCATGTTTAAAAGGAAATCTAATCAGGAATTATTTAATCCTTTGAAATGGACAAGGTTGGAAAGTGTTTATGCACTTATTGTGTTTGGACTTACAGCGTTTATGGGACAGTCATGGCCACCACATCAAATCTATTTGTTGCTCAATACAGAAGGTGCATCTCCCCTTTTTGAAATGCTATATGAAGGAGAAATTATAAATACAATACAAAATGCTAATGGTATTGAAGTCTTTAATGTAACTTTATCTTTCGGAATGGAAAGTTACTTATTATTTGGCTTAGGTTTATTATTTATGGTACTAACCATATTTGCTGCTATTAGAAAGAAATCAGTTTTTGTTTCAACATTTTCTTCACTTTTGATGTCACTATCTGTGTACATAGGAATAATGATTGGAATTCAGTAGGGAGTTATAGCAAGGTGTAAAAGTGAAAAGAGGTGCTAATTCTTACATAGAATTGCACCTCTTTTTCCTATTGAATATTGTTTTAGTCACTAAATTGTCAATCATACATTCAAGTGAATATTTGATTGATTTGGTAAATTTGTTACAATCATTGAGAATACCTAAAGGAGAGAAATAGGGGGATATTCCTTATTTTGTTATTATTTATTAATATTATCATTTGTAAAAGGAGTTTTGATTGTGAAAAATTTGAATATGAAATTTGCAGTAATCCTTACATTAGTTGCAGTTGTAATCATAGCTGCAATAGTAATCATAGGCAGTAACCAAGCACCAAAAGAGGCGGAAATAGTTAGAAATGAAGTAGATATAACAGGACAACCATTATTTGGTGAAGAAAATGCTCCTGTTACTGTGGTGGAATTTGGAGATTTTAAATGTCCTTCATGTAAAGCGTGGGGAGAAATGATATATCCCAAACTCGTAGAAGATTATGTTTTAACGGGTGATGTTAAATTTTCTTATGTAAACGTTCTATTCCACGGTAAAGAGTCAGTTCTTGCAGCGTTAGGGGCTGAATCTGTTTACAAACAAAATCCTGAAGTATATTGGGATTTCCACAAAAAAGTGTTTTCTGCACAACCAGAAGTAGCTAATCATGATGATGTCTGGGTGACTACAGAAAAATTACTTGAGATTGCCAGTGAATATCCATCTGTCAATCAAGAACAGTTAAAACAAGATATTGATAAGCAATTAACACTGGAACAAGTTGAAATTGATAAAGAATTATATGAAAAACATAATGTATCACAAACACCTACCATCAATATCAATGGAATTACGATGGAAGATCCATTCGATTATGAGGCAATTAAAGAAGTAATCGACCGTGAAATTGAGGCTAGTAAAAATGAGTAATAATGTTAGTCAAAACAATCCAAAGGTATTGATTTTATACTTTGCTTGGTTCGTATCACTTGTTGCTACTCTAGGTAGTCTTTATTTTAGTGAAATAAAAGGTTTTATACCATGCGATTTATGTTGGTTTCAACGCATTTTTATGTACCCATTGGTCGTGATTTTAGGGATAGGAACATTTCAGAGTGATACATCTGTGAAAAAATATGTACTGCCACTGTCTCTTGTTGGTAGCATAATTTCACTACTTCATTATCTTGAACAAAAGATACCTGGATTTGGTGGTATTAAACCTTGTGTAAGTGGAGTTCCATGTTCTGCACAATATATTAACTGGTTTGGTTTTATTACAATACCATTTTTAGCTTTAATCGCTTTTACATTAATAAACATCTGCATGATTCTCTTGTTTACAAAGAAATCCAAATAAGTTTTTGAGAATATCAAAAAATTAGTTTAGGTAAGGAGATGTGTGAATAAATGGTTGAAATAAGTATTTTACTAGCTTTTGGCGCAGGTTTATTGTCTTTCATATCTCCATGTTCGTTACCGTTGTACCCAGCATTTCTTTCATATTTAACTGGAATAACTTTAAATGAACTTAAAGAGGAAAAGGGAGTATTTAATCGAAAAGCTTTGGTGCATACTCTTCTGTTTTTATTAGGATTCTCTATTATTTTTTTAGCACTAGGGTTATCAACATCATTCATCAGAGTCTTTTTTATTCAATACCAGGATTTATTAAGACAAATTGGTGCAATTATTATGATTGTTTTTGGATTAGTCATTCTAGGAGTTTTTAAAGCTGATTTTTTACTATCTGAAAAAAGGGTTCAGTTTAAGAAAAGACCAAAAGGATATATAGGGTCTGTGGTAATAGGCATCGGGTTTGCTGCAGGATGGACGCCTTGTACAGGCCCTATCCTTGCTGGAGTTATAGCATTAGGAATATCTGATCCAGGTAGAGGAATGTTTTATATGCTGTTTTATGTATTAGGTTTTGCAATTCCATTCCTTATCATGTCTTTATTTATTGGGAAAATGAAGTTCTTAAAAAATAAAAGTGAATTATTTATGAAAATAGGCGGGGGCATCATGATCTTGATGGGTATCATGTTGTATTTTGATATGATGACTAAATTGATAGCATTTTTAACACCTATTTTTGGAGGGTTTACTGGATTTTAGAACTAAATCTAAATAGTATTGAAGTTTTGGAGAACAGAGGAGATGGAAAATATGACTATACCTTTATATGAATTTCAAGTATCAATTGAAGAAGATCTTACTGTTCATTATCCTTATAAAGTATCTGTAAATTTCCAAGGTGATTCTGACTTTTATGATAGACTTATTATGGTTTCCAAAAGGGATCGTGTTTTATTAACAGGTCGCAAAGCTCCATTTATGATGAGATTATTATTTGGAACAAAGAACTTGTATTACTTAGAACAACAAACTAATAAGCAAACCAAATATTTACATTGGAGTTTAGAAGGAATTTTGAGAAATAAACAAGACTTAACTTTTACTGATAATGCATTTGCAATTGAGTTTCGAGAGGCACTATTGAACTATTTAAATCTCTTCGCTAAAGACGTTGAACAAGGTAAACTCTAACTGTATACAAGTATTATCTCTGAGGACTGGCTGGAAGTAATTGAATAGGTAGAAAGTTTAATACTACCCCAAACCACATGTATATATGAGAAGGTGAGAATAATGATTAGGTCTAAATGGTTATGGTTAGGTATTATATTAGCGTTTATGATTATTTGGAGTTTGATTGATTTGTTTGTAATTATTCCAAATTTATGAGCCAAATAATTATTATTTTTTTGTGTTTAAGGGGAATTAAAGTTGGATTACATTATTGATTTTATTTTATTAGCATTGATTTATTATTTCTTATATAAAAAATGGAGTAAAGAGTCGATAGGGTCGTTGATAATTAAATCATTAATGTATGTTTATTTGGTTATGGTCTTGTATGTAACACTTATGCCCTTTACTATTCCATTCAGCGGAAACAACAATTTGTTCCTGGAAACAGCTAATGCTATTCCATTTAGAGATGTAATGTTAAAGTATGATGGGGCAATTAGAGAAGTTTTTTTAAACATATTAATGATGGTGCCATTAGGTTTTTTATATCCGATTATAAAGAAAAAAGGTGTTATTAGAACACTTATTACTACATTTTTATTTAGTTTATTTATAGAATGTTCGCAATTACTAGGTGTTTGGTGGGGTAGTACAGGGGTAAGGATTTTTGATGTGACTGATTTGATTACAAATACCATTGGTGGATTAGTAGGATTTCTAATGTATTGCTTAATAAAACCAGTTGTATTTAAGATATATAAAGGGATTCAGTCCGGAAATATTAGTAATTAAAAAAATTCGATACTAAAGATTAATTTACAGAGTTAACTGGAATTGACTACTAATAATTGAGCTTAACTTAAAAGATAATATACATAAAAACTATAGAATTACCATATCACTAATTATAACCATAGAAAGGTGATAAGAATGTGGCTATTAGGTCTATTGAGTAATTCTATAGGTATATTAATCGGTGGAAGTATTGCGTGGGTATTTAAGGGATTCCAAAACAAAATAAACAGCATTTATGCTTTATGCGCAGGTTTAATTCTGGGCTTAATTTGTATTGAAATATTCCCAGAAGCAATTGAGTTAGGTGGATGGTCTATTAGTATTGTTTGGCTAATAATGGGGATGATATCATTTGAATTTTTACATAATATATTGAACTACAACCATTCAATAGGAAGAAAATCGAAGGAACCAATGTATCTTCATACAGGGTTGCTATTGATGTTTAGTATTTTTGTACACAATTTTCCTATGGGTATTATTTTAGGGACAAGCCAGGATAATGAATTTACAATTTCAATGTTGCAGACGTTATTATTCCATAGTATCCCTGAAGGTATTATTCTATTTACACCATTAATGTTGTCAGGTATAAATAACTTAATTTTATTGTTGTTCTCTTTGGTTGTATCCATTCCAGTTGCTCTAGGAGTAATTATTGGTGGCTTTATTGGATTTGAGTTCAAGATTATATCTGCATCTCTGATTAGTTTTACTGTAGGTATCATTTTTATGGTTACAGTAACGGAAATATTGTTTCCGACTTTAAATAAATCATCCATTTTGAAAGTTGTTGTTTATACTCTAGCAGGAATAGTGATAATGGGTTTATATTTAAAAATGATCTAGCAACATTTTTTGGTCAACTCATTATTAAGTACGGTCCATTTTTAACGGTTAATCAAAAACTGGAGCAACTCATATTTAGTTTCACTACACATTTTAAACACCAAATTTGATTTGGTGTTTTTTATATTCATCATGCTTTGTCTTTTGTTGTTAATGTTAATAGAATACTAGGGGTATATTTATAATTAATTTAATTCAACTACCCTATGTTTTATTTGACTGTACCGGGGGATCCTCCAACTTTTAACACTTCAATAATTTGAAACTAAATTGTAAAATCTATTAAGTATGCAAAATGGTATAATTAGTTTCATTCAAATAGTTATGAAGAGTACTAATTGGCCTTTTTATTACAAGTTAGTAAAGTGTCAGGGGGATTTTTGTTTGAATAAGAGAATGAAAGGGTTTGTCTTAATTGGAACTATAACGTTGTTGATATCAACTATTTTTCTCAATATACAAGCCTCAGCAAATAATTTGAATAGTTTAAAAGAAGAACAGAATGATATAGAACAAAAAAAGAATAAGTTAAACTTAGAGTTAAAAGAGAAGAAAATTGAAATTCAGACAAACCAATCAGAACAAGATAGTTTATTAAAACAAATATCAGAATTTAATAAGGAAATTACTGCTACGGAAGATCAAATAAATGTAATTGAAACAAGCATTGAACAAATGACTCAAGAAATTGAAAAATTACAAGCGGATATAAAAGAGTTAGAGGAGAAGGTCGATAACCGAAATGAACTAATAGATGAACGTTTACGAGCTATACAATCTAACGGAACAATAAGTTTCTTAGATATTTTACTTGGTTCAAATAGTTTTGTTGATTTCATAGATAGGTTTTCTGCAGCAAATACATTAATGGAAGCTGATCGTAACCTTATAAATGAACAAAATGAAGATATTAGGAAAATTGAGATAAAAGAGTCAGATTTAGAAGAATCGCTAGCGAAACTTGAGAGTGATCGTACAGAATTGCTTGAATTAAAAACAAATTTAGACAGACAAAGAGCAGACAAAACGGCCTTAATTGCTAAACTTGAAGCCGAACAAAAACAGCTGAAAGACACAAAACAGCAATTGGAAAATGAATACGAAGAAGTACATGAAATTAGTGAAGATTTAGAAGCAAAGATTATTGCAGAACAGAAACGTATGGCAGAACTAGCACGTGAACAAGAGCGTAAACGAAATGCAAATAATAACTCATCTTCTCCTAATGTTCCTGTAACATCAAGTGGAGTATGGACAACTCCTACATATGGTACATTTACGTCTGGTTACGGATGGAGAAGTTTTGGTGGTGGTGAATTCCATTATGGTGTAGATGTAGCCAATTCTACAGGAACACCAATTGTGGCAGCTTCGGATGGAGTTGTATCTTATGCTGCACCTCTTAGTACATATGGTAATGCTGTTATCCTTACACATTCGATTAATGGAAAAATTTATACAACCGTTTATGCTCACATGAGTTCAATCAGTGTTCGAGCTGGACAAACGGTATCAAAAGGACAGGAAATAGGAAAAATGGGGGCAACAGGTCGCGTTACAGGACCACATTTACATTTTGAATTGCATAATGGTACCTGGGCAGGTCAAAAAGTTGGACATATGAATCCGTTGGTGTTAGTACCATTTTAATTAATAATTAAATATGTGTTTCGTTAATTAGCATCCTCAAATTTATTTGGTTGAAAAATTCCAAATTAATTTGGGGATTTTTTTATATTTTATAATTCCAATTAAACTTTCAGTTAAAAGGACTATTTTAGAACAAACTATTGTATAAAATGGCAGAAGAAAATGTAAACAATGAACCTTGAAATGGAGGGAAAATAAGTGGGACAAGGTCATGACCATACACATGGTGGAAATAAAAAAACACTTACCATTGCTTTTATTATTATTACTGGGTACATGTTTGTTGAAGCAATTGGCGGGATTTTAACTAACAGTCTAGCCCTTTTATCAGATGCAGGCCATATGCTTAGTGATTCAATATCATTAGCAATAGCATTAGTAGCTTTTACATTAGGTGAAAAGGTATCAAATAATAAAAAGACTTATGGTTATAAACGATTTGAAGTACTTGCAGCAGTTATAAATGGAATCACATTAATACTAATTGCTCTTTACATTTTTTACGAGGCGATACAACGATTCATTACTCCACCTGTAGTAGCATCAACTGGAATGTTAATGATAGCTATTGTTGGATTATTAATAAACATCTTTGTAGCCTGGATAATGCTGCGTGGAGGAGATACGAAAGAAAACTTAAATTTAAGAGCTGCATTCCTTCATGTAATCAGTGATATGCTAGGATCTATTGCTGCAATTATTGCTGCAACACTAATCATGTTATTTAATTGGGGATGGGCAGATCCTACCGCAAGTGTTATTGTTGCAGTTCTTGTTTTTGTTAGTGGGATACGTGTTACAAATTCAGCAATTCACATCTTAATGGAAGGTACTCCAAAAAATATAGATTTAGGTGTAATTGTTAAAATATTTGAAAAGGTTGAAGCAATAAAAAGTATACATGATTTACATGTATGGACAATAACTAGTGGACAAAACGCACTATCATGTCATGCAGTAGTAGATGGGGATTTAACTATTAATGATTCTCAACAAATCTTACATTTAATAGAACATGAATTAGAACATCAGGGAATAGGGCATGTAACGATTCAATTGGAAAGTGATCAAAATAGTCATGAAAATTCAATTATTTGTAAAGTTGAAAACGGGAAACATGATCATAATCACTAAATAAAATATAAAAGAAAAAGAAACTGTAAATAATCGCTTTGTAACAATTGTCTACAGTTTCTTTTGCAAATATCATACGATGACTATTATTATTCCTCTGTTTTGCTTGGGGCATTTAGGTGTTGTCTTTCAAGTAAAATACGTTCCTCAATTTCTTTCGCTTTTAATTCTTGTTTCTTAGAAATCCGTCGAATTAAATTGAATACAATAAAGCATAAAATTAATAACACCAATAATTCAAATATAACAGGTAAATATTCCGTTTTATCCTCGGGGAAATATAAAAAATCCATTTATAATCCTTCTTTCAATAAGTTATTTAAAGTTAACTATTTAATTTTAGCATTCTTTTTTATGTTGAATAAGGACTGGCCTTATAATGTTTGAATTTTGTAATAAAGTAGCTAAATTTTTTAATACTTTTTATAATCCATCATTAATTTATTCAAATATACATTTGACTATTTGTTTATCAAGATGTAAAATTTAAGCAATAACAATCAAACGTTCGTTTGAATAAAAAGAGGTGACTTGATTGGCTAAAGAAAAAGATACATGTGAAATTACATGTATAAATGAAGAAAAAGTAACGACAATTTCGGAAAAATTGTCGAAGGAGAATCCTTTTGAAGTAGCTAAAATTTTTAAAGCTCTTTCTGATGATACAAGAATCAAAATTGCGTATGCATTATCAGTAGAGGATGAGTTGTGTGTATGTGATGTAGCAAATATTGTAGGTGCAACAAACGCAACAGCATCTCATCATTTAAGATTGTTAAATAATTTAGGAATTGCTAAATACCGTAAAGAAGGAAAGTTAGTCTACTATTCGTTAGATGATGATCATGTTAAACAACTAATTGAAGTTGCTTTTGAACATCAAAAGGAGGTTGCTGAAGTTGAGTGAAGCAACTAAAGAATTAGAAGACAAAAAAGTATTTAGGGTTGATGGCTTCTCATGTGCCAATTGTGCAGGGAAATTTGAAAGAAATGTAAAAGAGTTGCCAGGGGTACAAGACGCAAAAGTAAATTTTGGAGCATCAAAAATCAGTGTTTTTGGTGAAGCAACAGTTGAAGAATTAGAAAAAGCGGGGGCTTTTGAAAATTTAAAAGTGACGCCTGAAAAACCAAAACGACAATTACCACCCCAACCAATATTAGTTGAAGAATCAAAAAATATTTATCGTGTAGAAGGCTTTTCATGTGCAAATTGTGCAGGGAAATTTGAAAGAAATGTAAAAGAAATTCCTGGCGTACAAGATGCAAAAGTGAACTTTGGAGCTTCTAAAATTAGCGTGGTTGGAGAAGCAACTATTGAGCAACTAGAAGAAGCGGGGGCATTTGAAAATCTAAAAGTACGCCCAGATAAGCCTATCCGACAAGTTGAACAAACAAACAGAGACAATCATGAAGTTAAAAAAGAAGAAAAAGTACCTTTCTACAAAAAACATAGTACTTTATTATACGCTTTACTCTTTATCGTCTTTGGTTATACTTCGCTATTCGTTAATGGCGAAGATAACCTCATAACTTCATTATTATTTATCGCATCTATAGTTATTGGGGGTTACTCTTTATTCAAAGTAGGCTTCAAAAATTTACAACGTCTTGATTTTGACATGAAAACACTGATGACTGTTGCCGTAATTGGCGCAGCAATCATAGGTGAATGGGCAGAAGCATCGGTTGTAGTTATTCTTTTTGCCATAAGTGAAGCACTCGAACGCTTTTCAATGGATAAAGCGAGACAATCTATTCGCTCATTAATGGATATTGCACCAAAAGAAGCACTTGTTAGACGTAATGGTCAGGAAATGACAATTCATGTTGATGATATCGCAGTTGGCGATATTATGATTGTTAAACCTGGTCAAAAGATTGCTATGGATGGCGTTGTTATTAAAGGTAACTCATCTGTGAATCAAGCAACGATCACTGGTGAATCGGTTCCTGTTGGTAAAACAGTTGACGATGAAGTATTTGCAGGTACTCTAAATGAAGAGGGCTTGCTTGAAGTAAAAATAACAAAACTAGTAGAAGATACGACCATTTCAAAAATTATTGAACTTGTAGAGGAAGCGCAAGCTGAACGCGCACCATCTCAGGCGTTTGTTGATAAATTTGCGAAGTACTATACACCAATTATTATGATTATTGCGGCATTAGTTGCAGTTGTACCACCTCTATTCTTTGACGGAAGTTGGTCGACATGGGTTTACCAGGGATTATCAGTTCTTGTTGTTGGTTGTCCTTGTGCGCTCGTTATTTCTACTCCGATATCAATTGTTTCTGCAATTGGTAATGCAGCCAAAAAGGGTGTCCTTATTAAAGGCGGAGTTTATCTAGAGGAAATGGGTGCTTTAAAAGCAATTGCTTTTGATAAAACTGGTACATTAACAAAAGGCATTCCAGTAGTGACAGATTATAAATTGTTTAACAATAACGTTAATGAAAATGATCTACTCTCAGTAATTACAGCTTTAGAAACTCGTTCGCAGCATCCTCTAGCTTCAGCGATTATTAAAAAAGCAGATCAGGAAAATATCGCATATTCTGATGTTTTAGTTGAGGACTTCTCTTCCATAACAGGTAAAGGAATTATGGGTACTGTTAATGGAACAACTTATTATATTGGTAGTCCAAAACTCTTTAAGGAGTTAACAGTATCAAATTTTGATTCTAACCAAGAGAGTGCAGTTACTGAACTTCAAAACCAAGGGAAAACAGCGATGGTAATAGGCACAGACAAAGAAGTGTTAGGTGTTATTGCAGTAGCTGATGAAGTTCGTGAGTCAAGTAAAGAAGTAATTCAAAAGTTGCATCAACTTGGCATCAAAAAAACAATTATGCTTACAGGTGATAACAAGGGGACTGCGAATGCAATTGGCAGTCATGTAGGAGTATCAGAAATTCAAGCAGAATTAATGCCAGAAGATAAATTAAATTATATTAAACAATCAAGAAGTGAATTTGGTAATGTTGCAATGGTAGGCGATGGTGTAAATGATGCACCAGCATTAGCAGCTTCTACAGTCGGTATCGCAATGGGTGGAGCAGGAACGGATACGGCTTTAGAAACTGCTGACGTTGCTTTAATGGGGGACGATTTAAGAAAACTCCCATTCACAGTTAAGTTAAGTCGCAAAGCATTAAATATTATCAAGGCTAACATTACTTTTGCAATAGGTATTAAATTACTTGCATTACTATTGGTTGTACCTGGGTGGTTAACTCTTTGGATCGCCATTCTATCAGATATGGGGGCAACACTCTTAGTTTCATTAAATAGCATGAGATTAATGAGAGTAAAAGAATAAATTTAAATGGCTTTCCAAATTGGAAAGCCATTTTTAAAGAAATGAAAGGTGTGAAATGGATGGTTGACACTATTGTAATAGGAGCTGGACAAGCAGGTCTTGCTGTCGGTTACTATTTAAAACAACAAAATCAGAACTTTTTAATTTTAGATAAAGGAAATGAAATAGGTGAAAGTTGGCTCAACCGATATGACTCTTTAGTTTTATTTACCCCTAGAATATATGATGCTCTACCTGGTTTAAAACTTGAAGGAGAGGCACATGGTTTCCCAACAAAGAATGAAATCGTTCGTTATTTAAAGCAATATGCGAAAGAATTTAACCTTCCCATTCAATTACAAACCGAAGTAATTAAGGTACAACATCAGGATGACATATTCTACATAGAAACAAATCAAGGTATACTTCAATCTAAAAATCTTATCATAGCAACTGGAGCATTCCAAACCCCAAGAATACCCGCATTTTCAAAGAAATTATCCAGTGACATTAATCAGCTACATTCTTCACACTATAAAAACTCGACTCAGTTAAAGGAAGGAAACGTGCTTGTAGTTGGCGGAGGAAACAGTGGAGCTCAAATCGCAGTAGAGTTATCAAAGGAAACAGAAACATATATAGCGATTAGTCAAAAATTATCTTTTTTACCTTTAGTATTTTTTAATAAAAGCATGTATTGGTGGTTAGATAAAATCGGAATATTAAAGGCTAGTACGAATTCCTTTTTAGGAAAAGTAATTCAAAAAAAAGGAGATCCTATTTTTGGTTTTGAATTGAAAGATGCAATTAAGAGAAAAGAAGTTTTACTTAAACCTAGAGTTATTGATGGAATACATAACGTAGTAACCTTTAAAGATTCAACTACTCTAAGTATCGATAACATTATATGGGCTACAGGTTTTGATTTAAAATACCCATGGCTAGAGATAAGAGAAGTGTTTAATGAAAAGGGTAAAATAATTCAGAATCGAGGCATTTCAAATTTAAAAGGGCTTTACTTTATTGGCTTACCTTGGCAGTACCGTCGTGGTTCGGCAATCCTGCAAGGAGTAGGATTTGATGCGAAATATATTGTTGAACATCTAAAAACCCATTCTTTAAAATGAAAAGTAATGTAGCAGTAAACAGGCTTTTATAAAAAGAAAGGTTAACTTCAAATTGAAGTATGATAATTTAAATCTCCATTTTATTAATAATCCCCAAGGTGAGTTTTAATTTGAAATTAGGGGTTTTAATTGATTTTTATAAATATGAAGTGTGTTCTATAAAAGATATAATAATAGGTAACAATTAATGATTAAAAGGGGTTCAATTGATGACTTATTATGATGAGGTTCATATACCAGAGAAATATATTATCAAACATAATTTATGTTTATATTTTCATGATGTTTGCGTAAGTATTTTTCATGAGTGTCTCGAAAATGATCAACTAAAAGGTTATAAAATAGAAGAAAATGGGAGAACGAGCTTAGAGGGAATAGAGCAAGCAGAAGATGTTATTGATTGGCTAAGAAGCAATGAATATGAGGTAGAAGCAAGTATTGTTCTAAAAAGGAAAATATTCCATTCACTGTTGGGGGATTTCTTAAGCTTTGTTTTGGAGTCGTTAAAAGCATCCGAAAAAGGTAAGACTGCAGTTTCATATACACTATTAAGAAAGCCATTTAAAGATAATTTGTTTTATTTAGAGTGGATATGTACATACGGGGATGAACTACTATCATTGATAGATGCAGGGGATATAGATAAGTACGAAATCGGAGGAATTCGGAAATTTCAAAATAAAAAAATGAGGAAAATATTGCTTGAAGCAATGAATAAAAATGAATTTAAAAAGTTATTAAATCAATTAGATGATAACTATATGTATGAATTGAGATATGATTACAATTCTCCATTTGGATTAGAGTTAATGTGGAATAAAGCAAATCATTTAGTAACTACAGCAAAATCTATTCGAACAATCGATTTTAATAATATTTTTTTAACGGAAGATGATTTTATTAATAGATGGGATTACTATTATGGAAAATTGCCAACTTTAATGCTTTATTCAACGGGAGTTGTTATTAAATTATACGAAGAATTATTTGAACCAATCCCATATATTACAAAACTCTATAATAACATTTTTTTAGAAACAAAATGGTTTAGCAGTATTAAAGAAGATGTAGGTAAGGAATATATTGAGGAAATTTTGTGTGATAACGAAATACCATTATACTGCGATGAGTGTGAGGAAGTCACAAATATTGATATAAATAGAATAAAAGAGATCCAATATGATTGGGGTATTAAGTGTGACCATTGTAATGGCTATATCTCACTTTCTAAATATCAATTTATTGAAGAAGTGATTGATTAAATCACTACTACGTTTCACTGCCACGTTCTTTAATACCAAAACGGTATGATGGAAATGTTAAAGTTAAAGAGACTCATCCACCAATTTAAAAATCACCAATTTGTTTTTTTTATATTGTAAGATGAATACATAACTTAATTTTATGTAATTAGACATATAAAAACTAAAATAATCTTAGAAAGTGGCAATCGAAGTGATCTCATTTTTCCCAAAACCATATGATGATGAATTATATTACAGCGTGTTAGCGAGATACCATTTACAATCCGGAAATATATATAAAACAGAAACTCTAAGAGACCTGACTGGTGGAGAATATGGTATAAATATTGAACTTCCAATTGGGCTTAATTTTCTTGTATCGGAAGTAAATCAATTTTCTACCAAATATAATAAAGCCTGAATTATTCATAAAAAATCTTTGATAACCAAATAATGCTTATCTATCAAGGTATTGAGCTAAATGGTCCATGCATCAAATAAATGAAAAAAGAATCCATTTCTGATATGGTTAAAGCAACGATGAAATAACCACAG
>NZ_JBMIRP010000013.1:0-20535 GCF_049202975.1 Ureibacillus sp. MALMAid1270
TTTTTCTTTAAGCATAAAATTACCCCCAGTTTGGTTTGGTTTCTAGTTAATTCCATTATACCAAATGTTGGGGGTTTTTTGTCTTTTAATAGACTACATAATTATCTACCATTATTTAGGTGATGTTTTTCAGTGCCTTCAGACTGTCCCCAATGTCCCACAAAAATATTGTGTTGACAAAAAATTTTAAATAGTTAAAATAAATATCAATTATTATCTAACTATTAATCAAGTGTATAAGAATAAAGGCTATGAGAAGAAAGAGTAGCAATCATGTAAACAGACAGAAAGCGACCGGTTGATGAGAGGGGCATGTTGAACGATTGTGAATACATCTTTGAGCTGTGTACCGAATAGATTTCCTTAGTAGGCTACACCGGAGAAGCACCCGTAATCACGTGCTGGAGTATCGTCATTCGACTGTACTTTCTAAGGCAAGTAATGTGAATTACTTGTAAATTAAGGTGGTAACACGAGCTAATCGTCCTTTTGGTATATCCAAAAGGGCGTTTTTTTATTTCCTAATTTTCTTATCGCACTTACTTTATTAAAAATCATATCCCAAGGAGATGTTTGTATGTTTATCAAACCAGAAGAACAATTAAAAATCATTAAAAAAGGTGTCCAACAAATCATTGATGAAGGAGAATTATTTGCCAAACTTGAAAAATCGTACAAGGAACAAAAACCTCTAACAATCAAACTGGGTCTCGATCCTTCAGCACCAGATATTCACCTTGGTCATACGGTGGTCTTAAGAAAAATTAAACAAATGCAAGATTTAGGCCATCAAGTTGTCATTATTATTGGCGATTTTACAGGTCGAATTGGCGACCCAACAGGGAAAGCAAAAGGGCGTGTCGCATTATCTGATGAACAAGTAAAATCAAATGCGAAAACATACTGTGAGCAAATATTTAAAGTGTTACATGAAAAGAAAACGACTGTACGTTTTAATAGTGAATGGCTCTCCAAGCTAACATTTGAAGAAGTGATTCAATTAGCAGCTACAACTTCTGTTGCGAGAATTCTAGAACGAGATGATTTCCAAAAACGTTACAACAATCAAGTGCCAATTGGGATCCATGAATTTTTCTACCCACTTATGCAAGCGTATGATTCAGTAGAGATTGAGGCAGATATTGAATTAGGTGGGACGGATCAAACCTTTAATATCTTAATGGGCCGAACTCTACAAAAACATTGGGGCTTGGAAAAACAAGTAGCACTATTCATGCCTCTACTAGAAGGACTTGATGGCATAGAAAAAATGAGTAAAAGCCTTGGCAATTACATTGGTGTCAATGAACCTGCGGAAGTCATGTTTAAAAAGGTAATGGAAGTTCCAGATAACTTAATTATTAAATACTTTGAACTAGCAACTGATGAACATCCTGATGAGATTGATAAAATCAAAAATATTCTTGAACAAGGTGCGAACCCTAGAGATATAAAATTGAAGCTAGCTGAAATTATCACTGCATTATACTGGGGCGAAGAAGAAACTAAAAGAGCAATCGCATTCTATGAAACAGCCTTTAGCAAAAAAGATATTCCAGATGACATACCTGAATTGTTAATCGAAATCGACAAAGAAACACTACTAGACATTATCCCGAAACTAGTGGAACTAGGATTCGTAAAAAGCAAAAGCGAATTTCTTCGTTTATTAAAACAAAACGGCGTCCAGTTGAATAAAGAAAAATTAAGCGAAGACGAATTAGACCGTGTCTTAATGAATGAAGAAGTTCTTCAGATCGGGAAAAAGAGATTCTTAAAGCTGATTAAATAAGGAGCAGCGGGACATCGGCAGCCGGTGGGACATTGGGGACAGTAAAAGTGTCCCAAAATATTGGGACACTTTTACTGTCCCCAATGTCCCATCATAGATCATAATTGTTTCCAAATAAAGTGAAATAAACTAAATTGGAGGTGCTAAATGCGCGAATTATTTATGTATAACTGGCAAATACGTGAAGATTGGTTCGAGTGGTGTAAAAATTTATCACCCGAAGAGTTAACGAAGAAACGTGTTGGAGGAATGGGTAGTTTTCTTCATAATTTATATCATGTGATTGATTGTGAGCAAATCTGGGTGAATCAAATGTTGAATAAACCAGTAATACAACGAGATATTAAAGAAATTACTAACCTTAATGAAGTCATTGAATTTTCAAATGAAGTAAAGAAGAAGACGATTTCATTAATCGAAAATTTAGAGCAAGAAAGCAATAAGGTGTTACAAGTTAATCGAAAAAATAATGATCCATATTTTTTCCCTTATGAGAAAGTCGCTTTACATATCTGTATGCATGAAGTACACCATATCGGGCAATTATCTGTTTGGGCGAGAGAAATTAATAGAAAACCAGTTTCTTCAGATATTCTATTCAGGAAAATTAATTTAGAGAATTCATCATTTTAGGGGTGATATTAATGAAAAGAAGGTATTGTAAATTAATTTGGTTATTATCAATTTTTGTGTTTGCTACTGCCTGCTCCACATCAAAGGAACCCTTTGATGATCGAAACATACACTTTAAAGTTAGCGAAACAGTAACTAGCGATTATGAAATAACTAAAACAATCGAAGTAACAAATCAAACTGGCTATGATTTAATAAATACACTTTTGAAATTAAGCTATCCCTTGGAAAAAAATACTACCAAGAATGAAAATAGCAATTCTATTCAAGAGATTAGTATAGAATCGGGTAAAACTGTGGCAATCTCCATTTCCGTCCCTATAGACGATAAAAATAATATTGACTCAGATAACCCCAACTTAGAGTTCAGTGGTTATTACATTGAAGGCACCAAAGAAGTTCCTTTTGGAATTGTTGGTTCATTAAATGTAATTGTTGATTAGTCATTTTACTTAAACAGTGGTCGAGTAGGAAAGAGCCTTACTGCCTTACGGCAGATTGTGCTCTTTCCTACTCGACCAGTCCCCATTAATTAAAATAAACTTACTTGTACAGCTTCATCAAAATAAACAAGTTTCGTTTCAGTTTGACCATAGAGAATAATAGAATCTAAATTGATGTTGTCCTTCATAGTAATCGTTATATACTGCTTTTTATCGTCTTTTCGTAACCTAGCTGTGTCCCATGCAGATTGGTTATCTACTGTTACATGCCAATTGTTAATCGTTGTTGTATTGACATCCGAAGAAATTTCAAGTCGGCCGTCTGGAAGAAGTATCACTTCGTATTCAGTATCTTTATAATCAAATGTAAATGGTAATTGATCAACTGATAGTTCATATCTAACATTCGTCGGTAGTTCAAACTTTGCACCAATGACTGATACATAGCCACCTTCATCTACTTTCGGATAGGTTCCAAGGGTTTCCGTACTAGCGTAACGATCATTTTGTGTACTTACGGTATCTTCAAGATTAGAGCGATCTAACGTTTGTCCATTTGCGTTAACTACTTCATAAAGTATTTGTGCACGATAACCTCCATAATGCACTCTTTCACCGAATGGTAATTTTGATGTATATTGGTCAACTTGCTGCTCCACAAATGATGCCATATCCTCCGTAAACTTAGTTTCAAAATTTATGAGAGTGTGGTCGGGTCCATGCTGTGCACGAATGAAATTCACATGAATTCCATCCTTTTCAAAAGATGTACGTAATGGTACATTTTCGGTTTGAGCTAACAATTCCTTTCGATCGATAGGTACATCAAGAGTCCAATGTCCATCTATACCATAAATCCGCTTAAAATCGAAAATTAATTCAAATTCAGCATGAGGCACATCAAATAAAGGAAATTTAAAAGTATATTCATTTTTTGACTGTTCTCCTGAAAAACCAATCGATTTAGTTACACCACTAGGTAGAACAAGTGAAATGTTATTAACATCAAAAAAGCCATTAGATTCATCGAAGAAGCTTTCTTCACCATAATAACCAGAAGTAACTAAAGTCACCTCGATTAAAGCATCCATTATGTTAACATCTTTAACGCTAATCGTAACTTCAGTAGAATTAGAGGAAGTTTTCCTCATGCTATCCTGTACGCTCCAAAACACTAGTAAAAATAATGCAGCCGAAACAAAAATCGTTGAAAGAGATATACGCCAGTCTCTATTTTTAGAAATTACAGGCTTTTTCACTGGTAAATGATTTATCACACTATTCGTAAATTGAACATCGACAGACATGGATGGGAAAAGTGAAAACATTTCAATTTCTGTTTCTTGGAGTTCATCTAATAGTGCTGAACATTTTGAACAAGATTGAATATGTGCATTCATTTTATTCGCTTTCTCGCCGTTAATTCGTCCATCAATCAAATCGTACATTTCTTCAATCGATAAGCAATTCAACTTTCATATCTCCTTTCAACTTGGATTCTCTAAGCCGTTTTTTCGTTCTATGCAAACGATTTCGCACTTCACTTATCGTAATTTGAAGTGTTTCTGCTATTTCTTCGTACGAGCAATTACTGGCATACTTTAAAACGAAAATTTGGTGTGTCTTGTCATCTAAAGTCTCAAGCCATTTCTGAAGTAGTACAGTTTGTTCTTTGTCAATCATGTAAGATTCTGGTGTCTGCATGGAAGTAGTTTCCTCAAGTAGTCTAACTTCCTCTCTATTCTTTCTTTTAAAATCAATCAGCTGATTAATCGCAATACGGAAGAGCCAGGCCTTAAAATGACCACCTTTAAAAGTAGCTAGATTTTCATAGCATTTTATAAATGTTTCCTGCGCAATATCTTTTGCTAACTCCACGTCATTTGTTTGATATGTTAAATAGCTGACAAGCGGTTGCTTAAATGTATCAACAATAAAACGAAAAGCTTGTTGATCCCCTGAGATGATCTTTTTTATAAGCTGCTCATCCACGAATAGCACCTCCTCACATTAAAAACGTAAAATATTTCAAAAAATCTCATATAAATGAAAAAATAATTTGTAATAGATGTAAAAAATAGATTAAATAAAACTAACACTAACACATTCTTAATTTAGCATAAATGAGACAGTGGAGACTGGTAAACAAACCCAAACTTGGTGGGACAGAAAAACTGTCCCACTGTCCAGGAAATGAGGAACATTGATGACAGAACTAAAATTATATAAAGATTACAAACACAATGACGAACTAAGAAGAAGCTTTAATGAACTTGCTACTACCGTTTTCGGCATCAATTTTGAGAAATGGTATCAAAAGGGGTATTGGAATGACCGTTACATACCGTATTCATACGTTGATCAGGGCAAAGTGATTGCGAATGTTTCTGTGAATCTATTGGATTTCGTCGTAGATGGGGAGAGAAAAAGAGCGATTCAAATCGGAACTGTTATGACTCATCCGGATTACCGAAACCGTGGACTTTCTGCGAAACTAATGAATCATGTTCTTGCGGAATACGAAAATCAGTACGACATTATGTATCTTTTTGCAAATCAGACTGTACTTGATTTTTACCCAAAATTTGGTTTCCAAAGAGCAAGTGAAGCTCAGTTTTCAATTGAATATACTCCGTCAAACCCAAATGTAACGGGACTCAATAAACTTGATGGAAGCAATAAAAATGACCTTGATTTTATATACAAAATGGCTTCTGAAAGAAAACCTGTTTCGAACAAATTTGGAACCATCGACACAGAAGGGCTTTCAATGTTCTATAGCATTTACGTTTTTCCTGAAGACACATATTATGTCGAAGACGAAGATGCCATAGTAATTTTCACAAGTGAAGATGAGCAAGTAGACATCTTTGATATTATTAGTAGAAAAGAAATAAATCTTGGAAACATACTTCCAAAGATTACCAATACAAATACGAAAAAAATCATCTTCCATTACACCCCGGATTATCCAGGAATCCAAACTCAAAGTGAAAATTTCAATGGGAATGATGTATTATTCGTAAAAACAAACCGAAATAACAAATTTCCAAATCAAGTCAAACACCCAATCACATCCAAAGCATAGGAAACTTCGTGAGAATTTAATTTAATAAATAAAAAAGCTGTATTGAATCACTATGAACTGCCTCGTAAAAGTTAGACACTAATCTAATTTTTTTCGGGACAGATCACCCAATGTTCATACAGCTTTTATTAATTCAAAAGTTTATTAGATCAGTTAATCAATTAAACTTCATTAATACTCACCTTTAATAACAAAGAAAGATCCTCGAATCGTTCCAGCTAATTTGGACTTCTGTCTGGCAAATTTAAACTTTCCTTCAAGCTCCTTTGGTACTTCCATCCCTTCAGAAAGCTTAAATCCAACAGCACGTTTTGGTTTAGGACCGTCAATCGTATATAAAACATTGACTCCAAGACCATCCTCAAAAAAGACGAAAGCCCAATTGATATTCTCTACTTGAAAACGCGATGTCTCCAACGGCTTCGCTTCAAACTCAATATCACGTTCTTCTTTTAAAATTCTAAACACATAATCAAGAGTTTCCTTACTTTCACTTGCTGGTACAACTGTAAATTCATGCTTATATTTATTCATAAAATAGCGGGCTTCATTCGCTCGTAAACCTGCGAGTGCCTCTGCTACCGGTGAAGACTCTAATCCAACAGTAGACACATTTTTAAAATCAACGATGTACGCCATATTCAACACACCTTTTCAATTAGTTCCTAACAACAGGAATCCACATTTCGCCAAACATTACGCCATCTCGCTCACCCATAATAACAGCAGCATTTGGTCCTCCTACATAAGAAACCTCTGATACTTCAGGTAAAACTTGACCAAAAGCCATTCCAGTCAATGTATTAGCCAACTCTTCCGCTGTTCGTCCTTCACCTTTGATGACGATATATTCACCTTTAGGGAATTCAATTACTCTTGTTGCTTCTGGTAATGTTTTCTCTGTTAAAACCCCTGCATAATGCATCATTTTGTTATTAACTGCTTCATTTACAATAAATACGTAATCATTTGTCGCTAGTGATTTTAATTTATCAAGTCTTCCATCTTCCTGAACCGCATTCCAAAAATCTGATTTTTCCTTCATAATACCTGCAAAATCAGTATAGTGGCTTTTTAAATCCGTACCAAAACCTAAAACATTAAAGCTTTCTTTTTCTTCAATTGTATAATTTGTCATTTTCAATCCATCCTTTTGTTTTATTTTCCAAATGACTTGTTTCCATCACTTGATAGCTATATCATAAACTTTATTCATGTCAAAAAATGATACTGTTTAGGAGTCCCTATGAAAAAAGTTGAACGAATTAACATTATGATGCGGTATATCAATAACCGTTCCCATTTTACAATCTCAGAAATTATGCAAGAATTCAACATTTCTCGTTCGACAGCGATTCGAGATATTCGTGAAATTGAGTCAATGGGGATGCCGCTTGTCGCTGAAGTTGGAAAGGATGGCGGCTATTTTGTGATGAACAATTCGATATTAGCCGATGTTCGTTTTACAGATAATGAAGTGAAGGCGTTATTTATTGCATTTATGGCAACACGAAATCAACAACTTCCTTATTTAAAGAGCCGCCAGTCAGTAGCAGAAAAGTTGCTCGCCCTTCTATCAGAAAATCAACAAGATCATCTTGTTTTATTAAATCAAATTTTACTTTTTGAAGGAACAAATCCTTATAACCCTGACCTTTTGGATTTATCAGACCAACCTCATCCCATGCTAGAAAAACTTATCCAAACCATACTGTTGGATCAATATTTATTAATTACGATGGATGAAGGAAATAATGAAGCGACTTACCAGATTTATCTCTTACATCTGTTTCGTGAAAAAAGTGTATGGCTAATTGAAGCTATTGACTTGAAAGATGAAAAGAAAAGGATTTTTCAAGTAGATCGACTAATTGATGTTCAATTATATCCAATAAATAAAAGGCTAAGCTTAAAACAAATGCTTGAAAAGGTAAAGCAGCAAGAGCCTGGTGTTAATCTTGTTATTGAGCTAGGGCAAAAAGCAATAGCTCAGTTCAAAAAATATCACCCTTTAAATGCTTCAATCTCTTATACGAACCCATACCAAGCTACAGCTATATTAAAAATGTTTGTCAATGTCGACAACCTGGAAGAATTATCGGAATTAACGAACTGGCTTTTATTCTTAGGAGACGACATCAAGGTTAAAGAAATGCCGACCGAAATTAAAGAGTTGATACAATACCGACTTCAAAAAGTCTATCCTAAGTAGTAGATCGTTATATGCAAAATTCCAAAGGTAAACTAACCGATTAATTCCGTATAGAAATTATCGAGAGAATAAAAATCAACGATGATAAGATTTGGTTGAAAGGAGGGGAAATGAATGCTACAACAATTCAATCAATTAATGGATTATATCGAAACACATTTAACTGATGAAATCTCTGGAAAAGAAATATCCAAAATTGTTGGAATGTCTGATTACCATTTTAAAAGAATGTTCTCTTATTTGGCTGGTATGTCGTTAAATGAATATATCAAAAACCGAAGACTTGCAGAGGCGAATGTAGATTTAGTGAAAGGTGAAAAAGTAACAGACATTGCTTTTAAATATGGGTATCAGTCGATTGAAGGGTTTTCAAGAGCGTTTCGTGAATGGAGCGGGTTTTTACCTTCAGAAGTTGCGAAAAACAAATTTCAAAAATCATTTCCTAAATTGTCCTTTATTATAGCTGTGAAAGGTGGAGTATCAATGGAGTTTAAAATTGAGAAGAAAGAAAAGTTTAATATTGTAGGGGTTTCAAAAAGAGTACCTATTCAATTTGAAGGTGAAAATAACGCAATAATAGAATTAGCTCAATCCATTACAGAGCAACAACGAAATGAAATGCACCAACTTGCGGATTTATATCCTCATCAAGTATTGAACGTATCTTATAATTTTGATGAAGGCTACTTGGAGGAAAAAGGGAACTTAACTCATATGATTGGGTTTGCCACAACAAAAGAAAATCCATTTGATGATTTAGAGCAAATCTCAGTTGAAGAAAGCTTGTGGGCAATCTTCCCGAATCAAGGGCCATTCCCATCAACATTACAGGAAACATACGCAAAAATATATGCAGAATGGCTACCTTCTTCTGAATACGAAGTAGTCAACCTACCAGGTATTTCATTTACTAAGTTCACTGGATCAAATGAAAACGTATATAGTGAAATCTGGATGCCAGTGAAAAAGAAGACCATTTAATTGTATTTTATCTAAAATAAGCACTTCATTTAATAGTGAATGAAGTGCTTTTTACTATTTTGTTTTTTAGAAGAATATGTTAAATTACTAATGAAAAATAAAATTCTGGTAAAACTAAATATACTTTATATCTTCTTTTATTTATAGCATTCATGGAAGATTTCGAGAAATTTATTTGCTTAAGGAGAACAAAATTGAAAATAAAAGACTTTGCTTTAACAACTATATTTTTATCAATTATCTTATTATGTGCTCTCACACCACTTGGTTTTATCCATTTAGGTGTTATTAAAGCGACAATCATTCATATCCCAATCATTATTGCCTCCATTATTCTTGGTCCTAAAATTGGAGCGGCCCTTGGGTTTGTATTTGGGATCACAAGTATTGCAACGAACACGATTGCGCCTACACTACTGTCATTTGCTTTTTCACCAGCCATTCCAGTATTAGGTACAAATCAGGGTAGTTTTTGGGCACTGTTTATTGCTATCGTACCAAGAGTTCTTGTTGGATTGCTTCCTTACTATATTTATAAACTTTTCCATCGAATAAAATCGGAAAAATTCAATCAGAAAACGGCATTATTCTTTACAGGTTTGCTTTCTACGTTTATACATACATTTTTAGTCATGGGTTCAATTTCATTCCTTTTCCATGATGCCTATGCACAAGCGATTAATGCTGATAGTACAACTGCAATCTTTTTAGCAGTTTTAACGGTGTTTGTGACGAACGGACTTGCTGAAGCAGCCTTAGCCGCATTTTTAACAGCACTTGTTGCTCCTCCGTTATTAAAAATGGCGAAAAAATAAAAGTAGTGTGCTAGTTGTAACGGGTTCGGATATGGGGGAGAAAACAGTAAATAACAGTATGATTAGAGACACAATTCGCATATGAATTCGTATCTCTTTTTTTGTAGAAAGAAAACCCCCTGCTAGGCAGGGGGTTCCGTATAGCTTACAGCGAGGTATTAAAAAAGATCCCAACTGGTGCTAAAATAAATTTTGGTTCTCCAACCAAATTTATGCATACAAGAGGGATCTCTTATGTCTTCTGACAAGAACAGTTTAGCACATACAACATGGAATTGTAAGTATCACATAGTATTCGCACCAAAATATAGAAGACAGTGGGAAAATAAAAAAGACATTGGACAAATTCTAAGACAATTATGTGAAAGAAAAGGTGTAGAAATTATTGAAGCTACTGCATGTAAAGACCACATACATGCTCAAATGGCAATCACAATACTACGAACTTATTACAACTTTTGTTTTGCATTTAAATCAAATGGAACAATGAAAACACCCGCACAACGATTAGGAATTACAGATAAAATATTTGATTTAAAAGATATAATTTATTTAAGGTAGTTCGCTTATTGTCTAGCGAACTTATTTTTTAACAGGAAAATGGAAAATTCATGTTAAAATATAAATATGATATTTGGAATAATTTTCTGTAACTAAAGGTGCAGGTTAACGCAACAAACATTTTAAAGAATTCCCAAACGCCCCTTTGGAACTTTTTTTGCTTAATATTGTCAAATTAATAAAAGATTCTGATATAAAAATTATAAAAAAGGGGTTAGGGGAAATGTTACTAAAAAGTATTTTAAATGTTTATAATTTATTATTGTCTTTAGGTGCTTTTTATTTGGGCGTGTCAATGTTTTTAAAAAAAGGAGTTTTCGAAACATTTCCACAAGAATGGATAGGTGTATTGCCATTTAATAATTGGGCGAGTTTAGCCTTATTTGGAATAATTGTTTTTGGGATTGGAAATGGTATTGCTTCAACTTACGGATTTATAAAGAAAGATAATAAAATATTTGCAATAACCTTCACTATGGGAGTTTTATTTTTCTTTTGCACTATTATACCAACTATTTTGTTAGGTGTATGGTACTTACCAACATCAGCATTATTTGTTTTAAGCATAATCCAAATATTACTTGGTTTCTTTGGTTTCCTCACTTTTTATTTATTTTCGTTACTAAAAAATCGTAATAGGAAAAATTCGCTGTAATTTCACTAATTTATTCCTTACTTACTAACTGAACCTTTATTTGAACAAACACAGTAAACAATACAGAAAACTGAGCGTTTTTGCATGCCATTTATATAGCCAATTTACAGCTAAAATACATGTTAATTAGGCTGTTAATTACATCGCTTTTAGAGTTTTTCTCCCCATCAACCGAACCCGTTATGCTAATTGTACACTACTTTTTTTCTTATATTAAAGCCTGGATATAAATTGTGCTCATGCAAATTTAAGCAGAAATTCCTTTGTAATCAATTCGCCCATGGGAATCAAATTGAATCCGTTTATAATTTACATCTTTTCTTACATATTGCCAATGAGTTCGATGTGTTAAGAATTTTAAATTATAAGTTTTTAGTAAAATCGTTTCAATTTGATTCAAGTGATTCATCATCAATTCATGATTGTCACTAGAATAAATTTCTTCGAATAAATCGAGACACAATTGTTGTTCCTGTTCAGTGAGCATTCCTAAAACTGTATTTTGTGGGGACATGTATACTCCAATGAGCGATAAAATAACGTCTCGACCAACTGCATAACCCCCAACAAATAAGTCGAACTGTTGTGAAATATCTTCATTAGTCGTTTTAAAATCAATAATATGAATGGTACTTTTAATGCCATAATTGGCAATAGCAGTTTGTAAAATTAGTGCTTCTCTTTCATGATTGACCCCCTCACGAATTTGTTGAACGCCAATTGTTAATGTAGGAAATTGATCTGGTGGAATGAGTGTACTTGCATGAACTTCGGTTAATTTTTCTCCATAATGCCAACTATTTGCTTCAATCTCTCTCCATTCATGCATAACATAATCTTCAGCTTTTATTAAACTATAAATAGTTTCTCTGAGTGCTGGATTAGATAGGGGTCCTGTTTTTCCGTTTAGGGAAACATAATCAGCTCCATTTTCTTCAAAAACCATTTCAGTAAAAGGAATGGTATCATCAAATGGTTTTGATGACACTGCAAAACTGGACATGTTTCTTGTATACAGAATTTCAATTCCGTCAATCCATGGACGTTGTTTAAAATAATGAGAAAACACATCTAATTGAAGTTTTTCATCGGTATTGCTAACAAATTTAAATGCTCCACATCCAATTGTTCCTTGCTTATGATCTTTAGGTAAAATCGCAGTTCGGTAGCTTGCTAAACAATTCGTAAATAAAGAAAAGGGTTTGTTCAATGTAATGGTCAGTTCATAGTCGTTGATAATGATTATTTCCATATATATAAACATTTCATTTGTAAAAATTGCTGCTCTTTCCAAAGATCTTTTAATATCGGAAGCTTTAACGGGCTCATGATTATGGAAAAGTATGTCCTTTCTTAAAATAAATCTCCAAGTTTGAAAGTCCTCAGTTTCGTAAGCAAAAAGCATATTCGTTTCTACTTTTTTCGATTCTTCATTAAAAATAAATAAGGTTTCGTGAATTTGTTCAGCAAAATGAAAGTCGTGTCTGGAAAGGAAATAAAGCGGATCAAAATTGACATCCACTTTACTATAAGGTTGTCGGAAAATATGTTTATTCGTTTGCAGCTGTTGAATGCCATATCGATTCAACAACCATTCCTCAGCTAAATGATGATTGAGTAAATGATGTTCCTTAAGAAGTTCATATGCCTTATCAAATTTTTCTTGGTTCCATAACTCATCAAATACTTCATAAATCGCCTCGTTTTTTGAACGGAGTAATGTGAGTTTAGGCTTTTTTCCTCTACCACGAAACACTTCCCATTCGATTACATTGTTTGTAGCTAGTCGGTTAATAATGGTCTTTGCATATCGTGTTGAACAATTCCAAATATCAGCCAATTCTTCAATCGAAGTGGTGGTAGGGGAATACTCTTGAAAGTGTGTATGAAGTTCGAGTTCGTAATTCATATCGTACTCCTCTTAGAAAAGGTGAACTAAATTTGCCAGGCTGAGCACTTTTTGTTCTCCTTTTTATCATATACGCTAATTGTTGAGGTGAGAAGTATGAATATTTTTGCAAATAGAAATTTTCGTTTTTTATATGGAATAACAGTGTTATCGGCAGTAAATTCAGCTATTTATACGTTCATTATTCCGCTAGTTTTATATGATTTAACGAAATCTTCACTAGCGATGAGTACGATGAGACTAATGGAATTTTTACCGAACGTGTTACTTGGCATGCTAGTTGGGGTATTCGTAGATCGAGTCAATCGAAATGTGATGATTATTTATGGTGGTTTTGTCCGTTTCCTTCTTTCGATTGCATTACTATATTCTTTATCTATTGAAGGAGTACAAGTGTGGGTACTTTATGTCATTGGATTTTTACTAGCAACTACGGGGTATACAGTTGGGAACGCTTCAAATGCCATCGCTCCTCAATTATTTGATAAGTCTTGGATGACTGAGATCCAATCAAAGTTTTCCCTTGTCAATACAATTAGTTCAGTTGTTGGACCATCTATAGCAGGGGGCTTACTTATTTGGCTTACATATAGTCACTTTCTGTGGATTTATGTGGTTTGTATGGGGTTCATATGGTTGTTTGCAAGCAGAATTGAGAAGACAGAAACGCCAATCCGTCCTGTAAAACAATCAATCTGGGCTGATATGAAAGAAGGCATTCATGAATTAATCGGAAATAAAAATATTTTCATGCCAACGATGACGGTGTTAATTTCAAATTTCGCTACAAGTTTAATAATTGGTGTATTAACTTTTTACGTATTAGACGTTCTTGGGAACACAAAAGAACAGCTTGGGTTAATGTATTCCATCTCAGCAATGGGAGGAATTATTGGTGCGAAAGTGATGAAGCCATTACAAAAGAAATATCGTCGTGGTCAAATCTATTGCATGTTACCGCTTATTGATACATTCGTTCTTATTTTATTTTTCTTTGTCCAAAGTTGGTGGTTATTAGGAATTTTGCTTGCTTATCGAACTTGTTCTTCTGTGATGACCAATATTATTTTTCTAGCAATTAGACAAGAATCAACACCGAATCATTTATTAGGACGAGTTGCGGGTACATCTTCTATGCTTGCAAAGTTAGTTGTTCCTGCAGGTCTGTTAATAGGAGGAATTTGGGCAGAAGTATTACCAATTCCTTATATTTTCTTAATTTCAGCAGGTGTGGTGTTTATTACGTTTCTTTTACTGAAACGTTCACATTTTGGGGAAATAAAATAGTGAGTTAGAAATAAAGGAACCTCTATAAAAGAAATCGAAATCATTTATGAACAAATTTTCTTACGTGGGGGAAATTAAATGGACATTATAGAGGCAACTATGCAGGATATTGAAGACTTAACGATACTTATGGAACACCTGGGATATCCAACTACGATTGACAATATGAAAATACGATTTTCTAATATTTTTTCAAAATCAGATTATAAAACGTTGATCGCATTAATAGATGATAGAGTAGTAGGCATGATCGGGCTTATAAAATGCTTGTCTTATGAAATGGATGGTTGTTATGTTCGAATTGGCGCGTTAGTAGTTCATTCCGATTATCAGAATAAAGGCATTGGAAAAAGATTAATAGAAGAAGCGGAAAACTTTGCAAGAAGTATAGGAGCTTCAGGAATCGTATTAAATAGTGGAAACCGACCAGAACGTATGAAGGCACACCAATTTTATAAAAATCAAGGTTATTCTGATAAAAGTACTGGATTTGTAAAAAAGCTAGACTAATTTGCCGCTTGCCAAAACCATCGATACGTTACTAATCGCATAATTTACTTCAGAAATAGAGATACTTTACTGGTATTACAAAGTAAAGGGGTTATGTAAATGAATAAAGTCGCGATTATTACTGGTGGCGGTAGTGGTTTAGGTCAAGCAACAGCAGTCCGTTTAGCAAAAGAAAGTGTCGACATTGTTGTCGTGGATGTGAATGAAAAAGGTGGAAATGAAACAGTAGAAATGGTGAAAGCATTAGGAGTTGAATCCATTTTCATCAAAGCTGATGTTTCTAAACATGAAGAAGTGAAAAATTATGTTGATCAAACAGTTGAGCGCTTTGGGAAGATTGATTATTTCTTTAATAATGCGGGTATTTCAGGAAGTGGTGCTTACTTCTTAGATTCTTCGATTGATGAAATTAATCAAATCGTGGGGATCAATTTATTAGGAGCATTATACGGTGTTCGTTATGTTGCAGAAGTAATGTTAAAGAACGGCGGAGGTTCCATTGTCAATACAGCTTCAAGTGCAGGAGTCATCGGTCAAGATTCAGTTGTTACTTACTCAGCTACAAAACATGGAATTGTAGGAATTACGAAAAGTATGGTGGCGGAATACGGTAAAGACGGGTTACGAGTAAATGCAATTGCTCCAGGTCCTACTGAAACGCCGATGGTAAAAGCATTTTATGAAGCCAATCCAGAGATGAAGGCAAATGCCACAAGTGGTATCCCTCAAAAACGTCTTGGTACGCCTGAAGAAGTTGCAGAGCTCGTTACATTCCTACTTACTTCTAAAGCAGAATATATCAATGGTGAAACAATCCGTATCGATGGCGGATTTACAAATACTAAGTAAAATTGATTAAGAGCATTATTCCAATTAGGTTTAATGCTCTTTTTCATGATATTAGTGCAATTAATTAAATTTAGTTGAATAGTAATCTACATATCTTTGTTCCTTTACTACTTTTAATAGGACCATAGTTGTCGATAGTAATAAAAATCCATGTTAGAATAAGCAATATTAGTGATGAAACGGAATTCTAGTATTATTCGTATGGAAGGGGCGGGAAACATGGAAGTTAAAATCAATCAAAAAATGATCAAAGAAATGTGTGGTACCGTTTCCTTTAAAAAAGGTGAATCCTATTATCGAGCACATAAAGTAAAGATTCAAGATTATAGCGCGGATTTTTGTACAGCTATTGTTGTAGGAGCGGAGGATTTTCAAGTCACAATCAAAAATGCTTCCGGAAATATTCAAGCATCTTGTAGCTGTCCAAGTCTTGATAACTTTAGTAAAAGTTGTCAACACGTTGCAGCCGTTTTAATAGCAATCCTTGAAACGAAACGACAAGGGATTAATCATGTAAAGGTAATCGAGTATGAATCACAGGATCGACCAATTTCTCATGACATTATGACACTATTTCAGGATCAACCGATACGAAAGAGTCGCCACCAGCTTCATTTTGAAAACAGACAAGTGCTAGAGGTAAAGTTTATATTAAAACCTTTTTCGATTGGGGATGGGCAATACTTATTTGGAGTGGAATTTTGGTCCGGTCAAATAAAGATTCCTGATATACGCTCTTTTCTTCAAAATGTAAAATTGGGGAAACCATACACTTTAGCGCCAACATTAATCTTTAACTCAAGTAAGCATTGCTTTACTAACGAAGATGATGCGGTGATACATCAGTTAATTCGAGTAGCTCGTGATGAGAGAACTTTATTAAACGCTATACCAAACGAAACATCCATTATAGGGGATGAAGTATTATTAATTCCTCCGTCTGCTTGGGGAGGACTTATTCCATTACTCGAACAAATTCCAACTGTGTGGATCCAGCAATACGGACAAGCAACTCGACCATTACATTTTATAGATGGAGCTCCACCGTTACAGTTTTTTGTTGATTCAATTGATGACGAATATCAAATGGCGATTAAAGGCTTCGAGCGTATGTTGCTTTTTAGTTCGTATCATGTTGTATTATGCGATGGAAAACTTTATCAATTAGATGGACAAGATAGTGAACGGTTAAAGGAACTTCAGCTAATGTTGCAATCCTCAAGTACGAACTCCATACCCATACCACATGAACAATTACAAGATTTTTTGGATAAAGTAGTGCCTGGGTTGAGGAAAATTGGACAAGTTAGTTTATCTGAACAGTTAACTAAGGAAATGATGAAAACGCCACTTGTCGCCAAAATTTATTTAGATCGAATTCATAATAAATTGCTAGTGGGACTTGAATTTCATTATGACAATGTATTGATACAACCTTTAGAACAAACAGATCATTTTCATGGCCCAATGATTATTAGGGATATGAAAAAGGAACAAGAAATTATTCAAATCATGGATGAAAGTGGATTTATGAAAACCGATGGCGGCTATTTTATGCAAAATGAGGAATTGGAGTTTGATTTCTTAAATGAAGGTGTTCCAAAACTTCAACCTCTAGCACAAATCTATGCGACAACGGCTGTTCGAAATCGTATCATTAAAAAAGGTGTTTTTCCTAAAATAAATGTAAAGGTAAATAAAGAACGAACAAATTGGTTGGAATTTAAATTTGAGATGGACGGTGTTTCAGATAAACAAGTGAAGGAGATTTTACAAGCACTTGCAATCAAACAGAAGTATTACCGTCTACCAAATGATTCTTTGCTATCACTAACGACAAGAGAAATGGAAGAAATTCAACGCTTCCTTAAGGCAGTTCCAATCCAAGATGATGATTTCGAAACCTCTTTAAATATACCGATTATGGAGAGTATAAAATTTCTCGAATTAATCGAAGAGAGTGAAGTGTTTACACCAGAGGAATCGTTCCAACAATTCATCGATCAACTTCTTCATCCAGAGATGTTAGATTTTGAAATTCCAAAAAGCTTAGATGGTATCTTAAGAGATTATCAAATTCAAGGATACAAATGGTTGAAGGCACTCGCAAGTTACGGATTTGGTGGGGTACTTGCTGATGATATGGGGCTTGGAAAAACAGTTCAAAGTATTGCTTTTATTGTTTCAGAAATAGAAAATATTCGTACGTCTAAGAAACCGGTTTTAATTGTATGTCCATCTTCCTTAACATATAACTGGTTGCACGAAATCATGAAATTTGCGCCAAACCTTCAGGCAATCGTGATGGATGGGGATCTACTTGTTCGAAAAGAACTCCAGCAAACGGTTGGGGGTAGTGATGTATCCGTAATCATCACATCGTACCCATTACTACGAAGAGATCTTGCATGGTATGAAAAACAGAGTTTCCATACGGTGTTTTTTGATGAAGCACAGGCATTTAAAAATCCAACGACTCAAACAGCACGTGCAGTTAAAAAGCTAAAGGCTGATAACAAATTTGCACTGACTGGAACACCAATTGAAAATAATGAAGTGGAATTGTGGTCGATTTATCACGTCGTTTTCCCACAGTTATTCCAAGGTTTAGAAGAATACAGCCATTTAACAAGAAAAGCAATTGCCGGAAGAGTACGTCCATTTTTATTACGCCGAGTTAAAGCAGATGTGCTTGAGGAGTTACCTGATAAAATTGAAGAACTTGGTGTTTCAGAGCTTTTACCTGAACAAAAACAACTGTATGCAGCTTTCTTAGCAAAGCTTCGATTTGATGCATTAAAGCACCTGGATAAAGAAACGTTTAATAAAAATCGTATTCGTATTTTAGCCGGTTTAACGAGATTGCGCCAAATTTGTTGTCATCCTGGTTTGTTTGTAGAAGGGTATAAGGGAAGTTCAGCTAAATTTGAACAACTGCTTCAAATACTTGAGGAATCTAGACTTTCAGGGAGAAGGGTATTAATTTTCTCTCAATTTACGAAAATGTTAGAACTAATTGGACGGGAGATTACTAAAAGCAACCAAACGTTTTTCTATCTTGACGGTCAAACACCTTCAGAAGAAAGAGTAGAATTGTGTAATCGATTTAATGCTGGGGAGCGAGATGTGTTTTTAATCTCTTTAAAAGCTGGTGGAACAGGGTTGAATTTAACTGGTGCAGATACTGTCATCTTATATGACCTCTGGTGGAATCCAGCAGTTGAAGAACAAGCTACAAGCCGAGCCCACCGAATGGGCCAAAAACAATCCGTACAAGTCATTAAGCTTATCGCCCGTGGCACCATTGAAGAAAAAATGAACGAGCTGCAATTAAAAAAGAAGAATCTCATAGCAGATATTATCGAAAACCAAGAAAACGCATCAACGACACTTACGGAAGATGATATTCGAGAGATTTTGATGATTTAATATAAAAAGTCATTCCTCCATTGACGGAGAGAATGACTTTTTTATTTATTGATTATAATTTTGCCCAACGTTCTTCTAACCATTTCATAAACTGCGCACCTTTATCACCTTCATAGGCATCATACACATCTAAACGCATACGTTTTAACTTTTCGGCAAAGTCTTCAACTGTGTGGTCTTTAGGTAAGCTTTTTTTAATACGTAAGAAGATCTTGTCTGTACCTTTAATAATATCAAAACGGGGTACTTTTGGCTTTTCAACGTCCTCACCAAACGCCGCTAGCGCTTCATAAGCCGCCATTTGTACCTTGTAAACAGGGTCATTTTTCATTCGGTTGTTTAATAGATCAACAACTTTTTCATGATGATATGCAGATAACTCTTCAATCGCATCTAGTCGCTTTCGCCAGCTAGATGTAGTATTGGCTTGTTTTTTTAATGCTTCGTACTCTTCAGGTAATTCTGTTTTAAATTTTCTCAAGTATAATTGCACCTCTTCTTTTACTAGGGAGAAATAAATGAAGCCTTTTTTCTGCCTTTCTTATTGTACTTTGACTGTGTATAAATTGCGAAGAATTGTTGTTGAGAACAGTATTTATTTTTTCTTTGAAAGTGTAATGTTAAACTTCCATTTTTAAATTAAAAGTTTTTAGGTGGTTTATTTCAAATTAGTGAATCGAAACAATAACATAAATCGTATGGAAATTATGGGAATTTTTTTGAGTTTTATTTAGAGAGGAGTTGTTTAAATGATAATAAGACTAGCAGTAGATAGAGACATTCATCAGTTAATAAAAATGAGATGGGATTTTACCATTGAGCATGATGAGAGTAAAAAGAATGAATCATATGAAACTTTTGAAAAGGAATGTCATGCTTTTTTGGAACAAGCTATAAAAGGAAATCAATGGTTTATTTGGGTTGCGGAAGATGAAGGGAAGGTCGCGTCGCATATTTTCATAGAATTAATTCACAAAGTGCCACGTCCTGGAAGAGTAACGAATCCTTTTGCCTATATGACTAATGTTTATACTTTACCAGAATACCGAAATAAAGGGATTGGTAGTAAATTGTTGAATACTATTAATAACTGGATTAAGGATAACAATTATGAATTTGTCATTGTTTGGCCTAGTGATGATTCTATTAATTTTTATAAAAAGAATGGGTATGTTCATTGCACTGAGCGATGGAATATTTTCCATCATAGGTAAAAGCGGCTAGAGGATAATATAGAGTCTCGGAATAAATAACAATTTTTCTGGGTGAAATGAACCAAAATTACTGGAAATTGGATTGGAATGGCCTGCACACTCATTATTTTCATTGTATTTTCAAAAATGTCCATGACAAAGAAACCTATTGCCATTA
>NZ_JBMIRP010000014.1:0-8364 GCF_049202975.1 Ureibacillus sp. MALMAid1270
TTGTCACTTCCTTTTTGGGTAGTTTTGTGTGTGGTAACCTCAACTAACACCAAAATTAAGGGGGTGGCAAGTTTTTTTGCGTAAAAGACTGTAAAACCAACAATTATTAGCGATTTATATAAATTATTTTTGACAATACGATTTATTTAGAAGGGGGTTAAATATGAAGAAGATTGGTTTGCTAACACAAATATTAATAGCATTCGTTATTGCTATTATCTTAGGTGCCATTGTAGGTCCAGGTATTGAAGTAGTAAAACCACTTGGAGATCTCTTTTTACGCCTCATTAAATTTATCATTGTACCGTTAGTCTTAGCTTCTCTCGTAGTTGGGGTTGCGGGTACAGGGGACATTAAGCGAATCGGTAGAATGGGTGGAATCACTTTTGTTTACTATATTGTCACTACAGCAATAGCGGTGACAATCGGTTTAGTACTTGCGAATATATTTAGACCAGGTTCTGGTTTGGATATGACTTTATCTTCTGATACAGCTGTGCCAACTGCTGCACCTAATGTTGTGGATACAATATTAGGAATCATCCCAACAAATCCTATTGCTTCAGTAGTTGAAACAAATATGCTCCAAATTATTTTCTTCGCAATCTTCATCGGAATTGCTATTGCGATGTTAGGTGAAAAAGCAAAAACAGTTTACAACTTCTTCGATGAGTTTGCAGAGATTATGTATAAAATTACGAACATTGTTATGAAGACTGCTCCAATTGGGGTATTCGGTTTAATCGCACCTATCGTTGGACAATACGGAGTTTCTGTTCTTCTTCCATTAATTAAGCTAATATTAGTTGTTTATGCAGGATGTATCCTTCACGCAGTACTTGTTTACTCTGGATCAGTAAAAATTTTTTCGAAACAAAGCCCACTTAAGTTCTTCAAAGGTATTGCACCAGCAAGCTTAGTTGCATTTAGTACTTCAAGTAGTTCCGGTACATTACCGGTTACAATGAAATGTACAGAAGAAAACCTTGGTGTTTCCAAGAAAGTAAGTAGCTTCGTCCTTCCGCTTGGAGCTACCATAAATATGGATGGAACTGCTTTGTATCAAGGGGTCTGTGTATTATTCATTGCCCAATTTATGGGAATTGAACTTTCATTTACACAACAACTAATCATTGTAATAACTGCAACTCTTGCTTCAATCGGAACAGCAGGGGTACCAGGTGCAGGTTTAATCATGTTGACAATGGTCGTAACAGCTGTTGGATTACCATTAGAGGCAATTGCACTAGTTGCAGGTGTTGATAGAATTCTAGATATGATCCGTACATCTGTCAATATAACTGGCGACGCATCGGCTGCAGTTGTAGTTCAGGCGCTTGAAGATAAAAGAGAATTGAAGGCAACGAGTAATGTAAGCGCATAAGCTTATGAAAAAATTAAGGCAAGCTAAGCAATAAAGTGCTGGTGGAAATTCTGGTTAACCGAATTTTCATCAGCCTTTTTATTTAAATAAATGCCTATTAAGTTATCTATCACGATAAAGGTATATGTCTAATATAACATTCTCCCAGTTAGACTTTAGTGTTCTATTTCAAAAGGGCTTTTTTATTTTGCTTAAAACAATCAAACCTTGTACCATTAAACTAACTGATTCGAAATAAGGTGATGACATGCTACCCGAAATTAAGCTCTCCGTAAGGACTTTAGTTGAATATGTATATAGTAGTGGAAGCATTGATAATAAATTCCGTACTGTCACAACGATGACGGAAGGTACTAAGGCACATAAAGCGATTCAAAGTAAATATGAAGAGGCAGATCAAAAGGAAGTTTTTCTGAAGACTGAAATTGAATATGAGAAATTGAACTTTGTTATTGAGGGCAGATGTGATGGGTTGCTATTTCGAGGAGATGACATCATCATCGATGAGATTAAGTCTACTTCAAGAGACCTGTCTTTGATAGATGAGGATTCCATCCCCGTTCACTGGGCTCAGGCTAAGGTATATGCCTATATTTATGCAAAAGACAACAACCTACAAGAAATGAGTGTCCAGTTAACTTACATTCATGTTGTGACGAATGAGCAAAAGAAATTTCAGAAGCGATTTACTTTTCAAGAACTCGGACAGTTTGTAAACGAGCTTGTGCAGAACTATTCACCTTATGCAAATTTAATCTACCAACACCGGCTTAAAAGAGATCAAAGCATTTCAGCTTTACCTTTTCCATTTGAAAACTATCGCCAGGGTCAGCGCAAATTTGCAGGTGCAATCTATCAAACAATTACGGAAGAAGCGAATATTTTTGCAAAAGCACCTACCGGGATTGGAAAGACGATTTCTAGTATTTATCCAACAGTGAAGGCACTTGGAGAAGGAAAACTTGAACGGTTGTTTTATTTAACTGCCAAAACGATTACGAGACAAAATGCTGAGGAAGCTTTCAATCATTTGAAAAATAAAGGGCTAGTTTTTAGTGCTGTAACAATTACCGCAAAAGATAAAGTCTGTTTTAAAGAAGAAACGATTTGTCAAAAGGAATACTGTGAGTTTGCAAATGGCTATTACGACCGGATTAATGGAGCAGTGTTGGATATATTCTCTCATGAAACATTTATTAGTCGAACGACAATTGAGGAATACGCAAGAAAACATCGATTATGCCCCTTTGAGTTTTCATTGGACTTAGCTTTTGTGGCCGATGCAATTATCTGCGACTATAACTATATTTTTGACCCGAAAGTTTCATTGAAGCGTTTTTTCGACGACCATAAAAAGAAATCAGTTTTGTTAATCGATGAAGCTCATAATTTAGTTGACCGTGCGCGGGAAATGTTTTCAGCAGATTTAGTAAAGTCCAATTTTCTAACGTTGAAACGAGAGTATAAAGGGTCTGCCTTGTCTGATTCTGTTTCGAAGATAAATAAATATTTTATTGAAATAAAGAAAAAGTGCTCTGAAAAAGGGTTCCTCATTTTGGATGAGCTACAGGCACATTTAGTAGAATTGCTAGAAGAATTTATTCCTATCGCTGAAATAGAATTGTTGCAGCCGACAAAGACCGATGAACAGCAATTACTGTTAGATACGTATTTTGCTGCAACTGGGTTTGTTCGAATAGCAAAGCTTTATGATGAACGATATGTAACCTATGTGGAAATAGAAAATAATGATGTTCGACTTAAAATGTTTTGTCTGGACCCTTCATATCTATTACAACAGATTCGGAAGAAGTTTCGCTCAACGATCTATTTTTCTGCAACCTTATTGCCTCTCACATATTTTTTAGATATGCTTGGTGACCCTAAAGAAGATTATACACTTTCCATATCATCACCTTTTTCTAAGGAACAAACTGAGGTATTTATTCAACCAATATCAACTCGATTTAGGGCAAGAGAGCACACAAAAAAACAAATACTTCATATGCTATCAAACCTCGTTCGTGAGCGTAGAGGGAATTTCCTAATATTTTTTCCTTCCTATCAATACATGAAAAGTGTGTATGAAGAGTTTACAGCTACTTATCCAGAAATTCGTACGTTTATCCAAACGAATAAAATGGACGAAGTGGAACGTGAGCAATATTTAAACGAATTTAAAGAAAATCAATCGGAGAATGTTTTTATTGGTTTTGCTGTATTAGGAGGCATTTTTTCAGAAGGTGTTGACCTAAAAGGAGATAGGTTAAAGGGAGTTATTGTGGTGGGAGTAGGATTGCCTCAACTTTGTCTCGAACGGGATATTATGAAAGATTATTTTCAATCTAAAGGGAAAAATGGTTACGATTATGCCTATGTCTATCCTGGCATGAACAAAGTACTTCAAGCAGGTGGGAGACTCATAAGATCTGAGACAGATACAGGAGTGATTATCCTTGTCGATGATCGATTTTTAACATCAAAATATCAAAGTCTTATGCCAGATGAATGGAGAGATTTTGAGAGAATTTAAAAATGTTCGGTTTGGGGTGTTTATTCCCTACAGAAGGACTATGTGTCCGAGCTATGCATATTGGTAGTTATGATGACGAACCAAAAATTTTCGAATTGATGGAACAATATTGTATTGAAAACAACTTAATTAGAGCAGAAAATACACATAAAGAAATTTACATCTCAGATGCGAGAAAAACTCCGCCAGAAAAATTAAAAACGGTTCTTAGATTTAAAGTTACTGAAGTTTAAAGAATGGTCAATTTACTACTCAAAAGTAAATGTCCAATCAAAACGCCCAGAGTTTGAAACTGTGCTTTTTTGTGCTTTCAAAAGGATGTTGATGTACTTTATTTGAACTAGATGTACACGTGTAGTAGGGTATCGTTAGGGAGTGATCATATGAATGAAGTTATTAGACAAATGGGAAAGCATAGCTCTGTGAGAGAATTTAATATGAGTAAAGATGTTAGTGAAGAACTAGTACAAGTCATAATAAAATCCGCTATGGCAGCTCCAAACTGGATTAATGGCCAACAGGTTAGTGTAATTGCTGTTCGAAATTCTGAGAACAAAAAGTTGTTAGCTAAAGCTGCAGGTGACCAGAAATGGGTGGAGGAAGCTCCAGTTTTTCTTGTATTTTGTATGGATTTTTATCGTGCGAAAATTGCTGCACGTAAGAATAATAAGGAATTTCGAATAAAAGATGATATTGAAGCTGTGATCGTGGGCTCTACAGATGTTGGTATCGCTTTAGGTAGTGCAGTTGTTGCTGCTGAGTCATTAGGGCTTGGGACTGTTCCAATTGGAGGAATTAGAAAAAATGCCGAAGACGTAATTAAAATACTAGACCTTCCTGAATATGTTTATCCTATTGCTGGGCTAGCGATTGGATATCCAGAAGTTATTCCTAGTCCAAAACCAAGACTTCCCCTTCAAGCAACTTATCATAAAGAGAGCTATGTAAAGGATAAAATGTCCGAATTAATTGATCAATATGATGAAACAATTTCATCCTATATGTCCGAAAGAACAAATGGGAAAGATACGAGTAATTGGTCTAGTAAAGTAGCCAACTTTTATGAAACTCGTTATGAACCCTATGCAGAGGCAACGAGCCCAACATTAAAGAAACAGGGATTTGATTATAAGTAAATAAAGTAGCGACCTATCCTATTATAATAGGTCGCTACTTTATTATTTTACCGTTAACTTGTTTTTGCTAATAACTGCTTGGATTACAAAATAGTCAATTTCTCCATTCAACGCTTCCCAGATTGGCTTGAGTTTATCAGTATCAAGCTCAATGATCACATCTAAAACTCTCTTCTCAATAACGTCATCAAAAATTTCATTCCACTTTATTTCATAACCTTCTTCGGCACTTCGAATAATGTGGTTTTGGATGGTCACTTTCGATAATTGTCGTGCTTTTGAGATTTCTTCAATACTAGTACCATCTATAAACATTTCATAAGAAATAACATGACTTGGTTTTTCATTAGTTTCTTTTACTACTTTTTGAGTGATATCTGGTTGTAAAGGTTTTTCAGAAACAATTACTGCATTACCTGATACAAACTCTTTTATTTCATCGATAAATGCTTGTCCATATTTTGCGAATTTACTTTGGCCGACTCCTTTAATTTGGAGCATGGACGTTTCATCAGCAGGGTAAAAACGACACATTTCTTTTAACGTAACATCTGAAAAAATAACAAATGGTGGTACATTTTCTTCCTGGGCGAATTGTTTTCTTAAGCCCCGTAAGATTTCAAATAACTCTTCATTTTCCTCAACATTACGAGCCTCTTTAACAGGTGTTTTGCTTTTCTTCATCCAGACAGAAACTTCACCTTTTAATACCGGAATACATTTTTCAGTCAACTGTACGACTGGATACTTTCCATCTGTTAACTGTAAGTAATCTTCTGTTAATAAATAATTAATCGTATCAACGATTTCCTTTTCCGATTGGGAACGTAGTAATCCATAAGTCGACAACTGATCAAACCCAAGCTCTCGAATTCTTTTCTGGCTAGACCCTTTCAAAACTTGTGCAATTAAAGTCGTACCGAATCTTTCTCCCATACGCTTACAACAAGAAAAGATCATTTGTGCTTCTCTAGTTATTTCCACTTTCTCACGTGTATCTTTACAACTGCTACATTTATTGCATTTCATATCCTCTTCATTTGGATCAAAATAATGAATGATATAGGATTGAAGGCATTCTTCTGTATGGCAATACATAATCATTTGATTCAGTTTATTGTAATCTTGTTCTCGGACCTCAGGATCGAAAGTAGACTGCTCGATTAAGAACTTTTGCAACTGAATATCTTGCTGAGAGAAAAGTAGGATACATTCACTTTCATCCCCGTCACGACCAGCCCGGCCAGCTTCTTGATAATAGGCTTCTAAATTCTTCGGCAAATTGTAATGAATAACAAAACGGACATTGGATTTATCAATTCCCATTCCGAATGCATTGGTGGCAATCATTATTTGCTTTTCATCATAGACAAATTGCTCTTGTGCCTGTTTTCGTTCTATCTCAGAAAGTCCTGCGTGATATTTAGCAACAGAGTATCCTTGGACAGACAAATAATTGTATAGTCCATCAGTTTCTTTCCTACTGGATGTGTAGATGATACCAGATTCTTTCGGGTGTTCTTGTAAGTAAGACACAATATAGTCTCTTTTATTTGCCCCTTTAACGACATTAAAACTTAAATTTTCCCGAGCAAAACCATTCTTAAAACAATCATCTCGTTCAATCTGCAATAAGTACCTTATTTCATCAGCAACATTTTCCGTTGCAGTAGCGGTTAAAGCTACGATAACAGGTCGCTGATTTAACTTCTTGAGTGAAGCTACAATTGAGCGATAGCTTGGTCTAAAGTCATGTCCCCATTGGGATATACAGTGTGCCTCATCAAACGCAATTAATGGAATAGGAATAGAATTTAACAGATTCATAAAATAATCAGAATCAAATCGTTCTGGCGCAACATACACAAGTTTGTATGATCCTTGGCGGATATCATAAATACGGTCTTGTAGTTCTGTTTGCGTAAGAGAACTGTTTATATAAGTTGCTGGAATATCAGAAGCAGTAAGTGCATCTACTTGGTCTTTCATCAGTGATATGAGAGGAGAAATAACGATTGTTGTGCCTTGGAAAAGAAGTGCTGGTATTTGAAAACAAATGGATTTACCTCCTCCAGTAGGAAGAATTCCAAGTGTGTTTTTTTGATGTAATATATTTTCAATTATTTCTGCTTGTCCACTTCGGAAATCAGCATAGCCGAAGTATTGATTTAACAAATTTCTTGCTGTGTTTAACAACGAAAACCACCTCTAATAGAAGTATAGCACGAAATAAATAAAAATGGCGCTGTGGATTAGCAACGCCTTATCGGTAGGTAAATTATTGAAAACGATCTAAAGAATAATTTAAAAAATGGATAATTTTCTTGCCATTTTTTATTTCAATACAGTGTAGACCTAAGTCTGCAGTTGGGAAAATCATGCCATCTGTAATGGAGTTATTCAATAAGACATTTATTAAATGAGATATAGTACCACCATGACTGACTATTAATACCTGCTCAGATTCTTTATGGCGTTCTAATATTTCATATAGAGCTTCCTCCACACGATGGCGAAAAGCAAGTTCCGATTCTCCTTTTTCAATGGCTTCAGTTATTGGTCGACCATTTGGAGGCATTGGATATTTTTTAATAGCTTCCTCTCTTTTTAACCCTGCAAGGACACCATTATTCCATTCAACTAATTTAGGTTCAAAAACAACTTCAGTATTAAGAGATTTAGCAATATGTTCAGTCGTTTGTTTCGTTCTAGTCATTGAACTCGAGATGATTATATCAGGATTAAAACGACTTGAAATATATTGCGCCATTCTTTCAGCTTGAGCATGACCAAGATCTGTCATTGGAAAATCTGCGCTTCCTTCATGGACATTTAGAATATCTGCCTCTGTTTGTCCATGTCTTAAGAGTAATAAAATCACTTGTATCCCCTCAATTCCCGCTTTGTATTACATCCGTAAAAGGATCCACGTTTTGTGCATTATCGTTCCATCCAGGATTAAAAGTTAAAATGTTCTTCTCAAACATCCCTTGGAAAAGACCAATAACTGTCTGTCCATTTTTTTATATTAACCAGTTATTATTAATGTCTCCGCCAAGCGTTTCAAATCCTAACTTTTCGTAGAATTCTTTTGAGGCATGAATATCTTTCACTGCTAAACTTACAGAAAATGCTCCTAATTGCATAGATTAAGTCCTCCTATTAATATGATAGACTCTCGGCATTCGCCGAGCTTTGTGGTTCAAGGATTTTCCTCAAACCAATTTATTTCATCCCTCCTATTTTAGGTGGGATTTTTTAATGTTCATTTTTTTAAAACTGGAAATTAATTATCAAAATATTTTCACGAA
>NZ_JBMIRP010000015.1:0-5946 GCF_049202975.1 Ureibacillus sp. MALMAid1270
GTAAGCGTCAAATATAACACACCTTCAACGAATTTCATGGACATGAGACAATCATGAAAATGAATCAAGTTGGAGGTTTTTTTATGAAACAATCTGAACGCCAGTTGATGTGGCAATCTCGTATTCAAGCATTTCACACAAGCGATGAAACAAGCGTTGCTGCTTGGTGCACAAAAGAAAATGTACCTGTTCAAAGTATGTACCATTGGTTGCGTAAATCACGCACGCAGTCAAAAAATCAACCTGCTCAGTGGTTACCTGTTGTCGTGGAAGAAGCCAATTCACCTGAGGTGATTCCCATCACAATTAAATTAAATGGCATTACGATTGATTGTCCACCTAGTTTTGATGAAGACACTTTAACTAAAATCCTTCAGGTTGTACAACATCATGTTCACTAATTTACGAATGGATCAAGTATTTATTGCTTGTGGGCCCACTGATCTTCGTAAATCAGTGGATGGACTCGCTGCCATTGTGCAAGAAAGCTTTCAGCTTGATCCCTTTTCCTCTCATCTTTTTGTATTCTGTAATCGGAAAAAGGATAAATTAAAAATTCTTCACTGGGACCACAATGGCTTTTGGCTCTTTTATCGTCGTTTAGAGGAAGGCTTGTTTGACTGGCCTAACGAGGCGACTACACCTTTAAAAATCACAGGACGCCAATTCAAATGGTTGCTTGAAGGGTTACCTATGAATCAAAAATCCTCACATATGAAGGTTTCTGCTAAAGTTGTCATTTAAAAAAGGAATTCGGCTACCCAAGTCGAATTTCTTTAACTATGGTAAAAATCGAACAAACACCCACACTTACAATTGAAGAACTCGCAAAAAAGAATGCGGAGTTGGAAAGACAAAATGAAGTACTAATGGCTAAAATCAATTGGTTGGAAGCACAGTTCCGCCTTAGCCAACAAAAGAAATTTGGGACTTCAAGTGAAAAAACCAATCCGGATCAACTTGCGCTGACGCTATTCAATGAAATGGAAATGACGTCAGATAACACGGTCGAAGAACCGACGCTTGAAACGGTTACCTATAAACGTAAAAAGCGTTCGGGACAAATCGAAGCGATGTTGGAAAACTTGCCTGTCGAAACGATTCACTATCGTTTAAGCGATGAGGAGCAGGTTTGTTTGTGTTGCGGTAAAAAAACACACGAAATGAGTACACAAATTCGGCGTGAATTGAAAATCATTCCGGCACAAGTTGAAGTGGTCGAACATATTCAACACATCTACAGCTGTCGTCATTGTGAAAAAGAAGGAACAGAAACACCAATTGTCACAGCGGAAATGCCAGCTCCTATGTACCCAGGAAGCTTAGCTTCGCCATCAGCGATGGCTTATTTAATGAGCCAAAAATATTGTGAAGGTCTTCCACTTTATCGACAAGAAAAACAATTAGAACGAATGGGCATTTCTCTGTCGCGTCAAACGATGGCGAACTGGATGATGTATGGAGCCAATACTTGGCTAATTCATTTATACAGTCACCTTCATAAAAAACTATGCGAAGAAGAGATTGCACATGCGGATGAAACGGGGTTACAGGTATTAAATGAGCCAGGTCGCGCTGCGACAAGTAAATCGTTTATGTGGATGTATCGAACAGGTCGTGCATCGTTACCTATCGTGCTTTATGATTACCAAACAACACGTTCTAGCAAACACCCTAAAGCCTTTTTACAAGGATTTTCAGGATACCTACATGTCGATGGCTATGTGGGGTATCATGATTTACCGAAGGTAGAGCTAGTGGGCTGTTGGGCACATTCGCGAAGGAAGTTCGATGAAGCATTGAAATCCTTACCAGCAAATCTACAAAATACAGAGCAGCCGTGTGCCGCAAAAATAGGGATTCAATTCTGTAACCGTTTATTTGCGATCGACAAAAAAATCAATAAAATAGACGACTGTACACCTGAACGTCGCTACGAAGAACGTCTGAAGCAGAGTAAACCTGTATTAGATGACTTTTTGGTGTGGCTAAAAACAGAAAAGGCCCGTGTCGCACCGAAAACAAAACTGGGTGAGGCCATTACGTACTGTTTAAATCAGTGGCAGAAACTCGTGGCATTTTTAAAGGATGGTCGTCTAGAGTTAGATAATAATCGAGGATTATACCGATCAATTTATTATTCTGTGCTTTATTAAAAAGCCTTGTTAATACAAGAATGCTTTTAATAATGCTCAGAATAATTTTTTTTATTACTCGAATAATATGATGTGTCAGATACACTGGCAAATTTATATTGGAGGGTAAATAAATGGATGATTTTAAAGACCTATCAGGAGTAACTCTTAATAAAATTAGATCTTTCGGAATCAAAAGTAAAAGCGTAATAAAAAGTTTTAAGAGATCATGCAGGCTTCTCGAAGCTTTTCTAGAAGAGAATAACCTTAGTTTTTCTCAAGAAAATGCTGAGCAATGGCTTTCAGAATCTGCGATTCTTAAGAAAAGTAATCGAAGTCAGCGTAATCTTTATCTTTCTCACAGACGTGCTATTTTGCTTTTGCTTGAAATGTCGAATAATCAACTTGATGAATGGAAGGTATATCCCATAAAAACAGCTCAAAGACCAGCAACTGAACATTACTTAGGCTTACTAGAACAATATAAACATTATCTTATATCAGAAAAAATGTCTGAATCTACAATTACATTTTCACTTAGAGTGGTGAGCATGTTTTTTTGTTATCTTGAAAGTGCAAATATTGTCCATATCAGTGATCTTATCCCTAAGAACGTGTCTGACTTTTGGGGAAATGATGCTCTATCGGGCAGAAAGCCAACGGGTTTACAGGCCTATGCATATAAGTTAAAAAAGTTCTTCATATTTCTCGAAGAGAAAGGAATCCTTAGTCAAGAAAACTTATATCTCTCAATCCCAAAGATTTTTGCAAAGCAGGTGAAAATAGTAACGACTATTTCAAAAAATGCAGAGAAGGAACTGATTTCAAATGGTAAACTTATAACTCCATTAGGGAAGAGAGATCAGGCTATAATTCTATTAGCATTGCGGCTTGGAGTTCGTCGTTCTGATATAGTCGGATTAAAATTCACTGATATTAACTGGAAAAATGAAACGATAACATTTACACAACAAAAAACAAAAGTACCAGTAATTCTCCCTCTTTTAACTGATGTCGGTAATGCTTTAATGGATTATATACTTAATTCACGAGTTAATACTGATTCAGAGGAAATCTTTCTAAGGGGATATGCACCTTACAAGGCTTTGAAGCCAAGCTCAGCAAGTAAAGTTCCAATAAAATATCTTTCAGATTTTAGCTCAGATGATTGCCCTGAGAAAGGGTTACACATATTGAGGAGAACTGTAGCAAGCAGATTATTTGAAAACAATATATCTTCAAGTATCATATCTGCATCGCTAGGCCATTTAAATCCAGACTCAGCAGATGTCTACATTTCTACCGATTCCCAAAAGATGCGTAAGTGTGCATTAAGCCTTTCTGGAATAGAGTGTACAAGGGAGGAACTGGTATGAATGGGAAATACAAAAGCAACTTTGCACAATATATTGAAGGTATGAGAAGGGAGAAATACAATTCAGGGTTTTCTTTAAAATATATGGATAAGCATCTTGATGAATTCGATTCTTTCTGCAGAAATTACTTTCCAAATAAGGATTTACTTGATAAAGAATTGGTCGAAGCTTGGGTATATCGAACAGATTCAAAATCTATACAGGAGATACAGAAACGGTTTCGTACAATGGTGCACCTTGGTATCTATATGTTACCTCTACGAGGTGAAACTTACATTGCCAAAAGCAAACTCAAAATAGCAAAGCCAAAAGAGCCCCATATTTTTACGGATGCTCAATTGGAGGAATTCTTTAGAGCATGTGATCGCTTCAAGGCTGTAAAATTTCCTCCATACAGACACTTAGTAACTTCTGTATTGTTTAGGTTAATTTACTGTTGCGGATTAAGAAATTCTGAAGCGTGCAACCTCAAGTGTTCTGAAATAAATCTTAAGGATGGCGTAATAAAAATTCTTGAATCAAAAGGTCATAAAAATCGAGTAGTATATATGTCAGATGATATGACAAAGCTTTGTCGAAAATATGATTCTGCTATTGAAACAATGAATCCAGGACGTGAATATTTTTTCCCATCTACTAGGGCCAAAAATTATAACAATACATCCATCTGCAGGTTATTTGATAGTACACTAAAGCAGACATCATTCTTTATGAAGACAAGTAAAAAACCTACTTGTCATGGGCTGAGACACACTTTTGCTGTGAATAGTATGAGACAGTGTATCGAAGAAGGGGAAAATTTTGATACTATGATCCGGTATTTAAGTCGATACATGGGGCACTCCAGTCCACAAAACACCATGTATTACTTACACATGGTAATAAACCTTGTTCCTGAAATCAGAAGAATGGCAAAAGGATATGAAGATATCCTTAACGGTGTCGCATATGTTGAAGAATAATAATCAGACAAAAATGTTTTTTAGTTATGTAAGTGATTTTCTGTTTTTGCATCTTAAGGATCATGAGCATAAATCTAACAATACAGTTGTTTCATATAGGCAGGGGCTGAATAGTTTAAGGGAATTTACAAAAGAAGTATATGGAAAAGGGGTAAATAAACTCACATTTACAATGGTGACTGCTGATTTGGTACGGGAGTACCTATTGTGGTTAGTAGACAAAAAAGAATGTAGCACTACCACACGAAATCATAGACTCACAGTAATTAAACAATATTTTCAATATTGTTCTGACAGAGATATTTCACTTGCCCCTCAGTTTATCGGAATATCAAAAATTAAACACATTACTGTACGGGCTAAAAAAGGTAACTGGATGTCCCGTGAGGCAATCAGAGTAATCCTTGAGCAACCACCAAAAACAAAAATAGGAATCCGCGACAGGTTTTTCATGATATTTCTTTATGGAACAGGTGCAAGAGTTTCAGAAGCATTAAATGTTAGACTTAAGGATTTAGAAATTTCTACAAAAGATCCTTTTGTAAGAATTCTAGGTAAAGGAAACAAACCGCGTTGCGTACCTTTACTTGATATTACTGTAGAAAATTTAGATTATTACCTTTCGGTATATCATCCTTCGAGGCTACCTGATGATCATCTTTTTTACACTATTATTAAAGGTACAAAAGATTCTATGTCCGTTGCAAATGCAGAAAGATTTATAAAAAAATATGGGGAAGCTGCCCGTAAGGTCTGCAGTGAGGTTCCGGAAAATGTCCATCCTCATCTTTTCAGGCATAGTTTTGGCGCCCACTTGTATAGAATGGGTTTTTCACTGCCAGTGATTGCAAAACTGCTTGACCATGAATCGCTGGAAACTACAGAAATATATGCCCATACAGACACGGAGATGATTAACGCGGCTTTTAGGGAAATGGAAGAATCATTACAGAGCCAAAATCCCTTACAATCGAAGGAAAAGAAATGGAAACAAGCAGATGAAGAAACCCTTGCTAAACTATACGGATTGAAATAATCCAAAAAATTATTCTGAGCATTTAGAAGAATAGTTTTGATATTACAAAGTATTCTAGTAAAGCTCAGAATAATTTAATGGTTGGTATAAAGCTGGTTATTCTTAAATTAAAATAACGAGGAGAGCGTTCGATTAAACCATTCGTAATTGGTCGCAAGGCATGGCTGTTTTCAACTTCTCCTAAGGGAGCAAAGGCTAGTGCAATCATTTATAGTATTGTAGAAACAGCGAAAGAGAATCAACTCGATCCACTGAAATATTTAACGTATGTTTTGGAGCAACTACCGTTGATTGACCTAACGGATGAAGCAGCGTTAGATGCGTTGATGCCTTGGTCAGAAGCAATTCCGACCAACTGTCACGTACCTAAACGAACTACATAGATAGCATAACAATAGCGCCCCCTGAAAACCAGGTGGGCGCTATTTGACGCTTAC
>NZ_JBMIRP010000016.1:0-12908 GCF_049202975.1 Ureibacillus sp. MALMAid1270
TATGGCTCACAATCTCCTGAAAGTAGCAGGCATCCGCCAGCTACTTTCACTAAAAATTAAAGAAAATGGAAAACAGGTGAATCGGAAAACTAAAATTGCCATTCACCTGTTTTATAATTTAGGGGCTTTTTGGACAGCCCCAATTTTCACTCATCTTCCATGATACGCTCACCCTCAATGCAATGCATTCATTACTTTAAAAAGTAAAATGTATGCTTTAGTTGAAGGTGCTTCGGCGGTTTGTCCAAGACAACCCCTCCCTGTATATCATTTCGGATACAGTGAATGTGCTTCACAAAATCCTAAATGATTACCAATGATGCGCTTTCGCGTTACTTCTCAAAATCTGGTTTGACAGAGAAACCTCTGTTCGACCATTGATTAGAGATTTTTGCTTCCTTGGTTTTTGATAATTACGGCCAAGCTCACGAGATCTAGGATTAAAATGCCCTGGACCACTCAACGGTGCTCACCTCTCATCATCATTTTGGATTGCTTTGTGAAACATTGTTAGTATGAGAACGATGAAGTTATTTATTCAATAATTTCAATTTAAAAATTAAGTGCAACTTGAATAATTTTAAATGCATTTCTCATGATAAATTTACGTGCTGATATGAGCGAATTTTGGGCTGTTTTGAGAAACTTCAGGTCATACCCAAATAATTGAGCAACTATTGCACAGAATTGAGCAACTTTTCCACGCAATTGAGCGACTTTCATGTAGAATTGAGCAACTTTCTCACGTCGTCAAATGCAATCAAAAAAATAAACAGCTTGTGTATAATCAACAAGCTGTTTTTTTACGTATTCGTATTCAGTTCTTTTTTCTGTTTTCTAATTGCGTAGAAGAAATAGAATACTGCTACTCCTCCAAAAATGACTGCGCTAGCCTGAATAGTTGCCATCGTTTCATAGGATTTTGCTAACACTCCACCAAGTGCAGGACCAATCATTACACCGAGTCCTTGTAAACTAGAGAAGATTCCCCATCCAACAGATTTTAATGACTCAGGTATATACCCTGCAATAAAAGAATTCCATGCTGGAAGGAATAAAGCATAAAACACGCCTAAAACGATCACAACTGTTATAATCATAGCAAGACTTGGTTTTGTTCCAAGTGCAAATAATGCAGTCGCAAAAATTAGAAAACCAATAATACATAATATAATTTTATTTTTTACATTATCAACCAGTTTACCAAGCGGAACAAGAGCTACTACTAAACTCGCACCGCCGATAAGTATTAATAATGTATACTGATTCGTTGAAAGATGAAGATCCTTCATTGCAAATACCGGAAGAATCGGTATTAACATTCCCATTCCAATACCTTGGAAAAGGATCCCGGGAACTACAACCTTACTACTTTTCACGAGTTCCTTAGTGATATCCCATTGCTTTTTGATATCTACTTTTTCAACACAGATATTTCCCGTATTCACAATGGTATACATAATCCAAGCAATCAAAGTTAAACATGGTAAAAACCATAATAAATGATCTATATTAAACTGAATTAAATAATTCATCACTACATAGCCAGAGCCTAATCCCAATAACCATCCAAGATAGACAACACTAATTCTTTGCCCTCGTTTATGTCCTGCAGCTTTTGTAAGCAAATAAATCCAAATTGGACATACGGCAATTCCTGTAAATAGAGTACTGATAACTACGGTAAAACCATTCGGCCATAAATTAAATATGGATAAGCTTAGTGTCATCACAGCAAAGCTTAAATGTAATACCCTATTACTACCAATATTCTCAATTACATATCCCATAACGAAGTTCGCAAATGTATCACCGATAAAGTGAATTGAAATTGCTACACCTACGATTGCTAAAGAAATTCCTATTGGATTAATAGAAAGACTTGGTAGATAGCTAATTACATAAGCTCCTCTAACAAATTCAACTATTACTAAAGGGATAATGAGTAAATAGAATTCATATTTAGTCGATTTCATATATTAAACGATTATCCTATTCATTTTTTCTTTGTCCGCATGCAAGCACATAACATCTTCTACAATAACCCTTGCTGCATGTTCGTTATACAATTCCTTCATATTTTTTTTCATTTGCATACGAAGTTTTTCATCTTGAAGTAAATTTAATATACTATCAAGCAATTTGCTAGATTTTGTAACTTGTACTGCTGCCCCTTTACTTTCAAAGAAAATTGCATTTTCTTTTTCTTGACCAGGAACTGGACGATATAAAATTAGTGGTACTTGAACCGCTAATGCTTCACTTAAAGTAATACCACCCGGTTTTGTAACCATTACAGTGGCCATTTTCATTAATTCGTCCATTTTATTCGTAAAGCCTAGGATTAATGCGTTTTTATTGTCAGCGAATTTTGATGTTAATGTATTTTTTAGCTCTTCATTTTTACCGCAAACAACAATGACTTGATTGTTGTTTACTTCTAAAAGCTTATTTACCATTTCATCAATATCTTTCAACACACCAAAAGCACCCGCAGCGATTAATACAACAGGTCTGTTCATATCAAGTTGATATGCATCAAATAAAGCTTTCTTATCGTATTCAGTTTCAAATACTGGATCAATTGGTATTCCAGAAACTTTAATACGCTCACTTGAGAATCCAAGTTTCATCAGATCACTTTTTAACGTTTCAGAAGCAACATAATATCTGTCCACTTCCTCATGGATCCAATTTTTATGTGCATAGTAATCAGTTACTACATGAACAATTGGAATTTGAGCGCCTGTTCTTTTTCTAAATTCAGGAACAACAAGCATTGGGAATGTATTTACAATAATGTCTGGTTTTACTTCTTCAACCAAATCAATTAATGTCGACATACCGTACTTATTTAAGAAATCGTAAGATACGATTCTTTTATTCTTGCTGCCGCCGTAGTAGAGAAAACCGTAAATTTTTTGACCATAAGTAAAACTTTTTATATATAAATATTTCGAAGCTTTCGTTAAAATAGGATGCGAAGCTAAATATAAATCGGACTCAACGATATTTTCTTCAGTTACCCCTTGTTTTAAGAACATATCTTTTAAAGTTTTAGTTACCTTTAAATGACCATTGCCATAGCTACCTGTTAATATTAAAATTTTCGGGTTCCATGTCATTTTTGTCACCTTTTATCACCTTCGTTAAAGTATATATATCAATTAAGATTACATTACATTTATTAACCATTTATAAATTTACTATTAAGATTAATAATATATGCAAATCTACCCCCTAAATTTCATATTTAGGTAAAATTAAATCTATAATGTTTTATTATATGTGATTAAAGTACGTAATGTATAGTACCCTATTATAAGTGTAACACCTAATTGCCCAGATTTCATTCACAAATTTTATCTAGGTATCTGATATTATACTATATCGTAAATAATAGCAAAATGTAAATTCTTGCAAATTTTTGTTAAGTATTACAAAAAGAGTGTAGAATCATCCATTTAAACGACTCTAACACTCTTTTTTTAATGACTCATTGCATTACTAAATTTACCGGTTATTTTTTCAATTTCTACTTCAAAAAGTTCAGTTTTTGGAAGTGCAGGGTAGCCACCTTTTTCAAATTGCCAATTTGGATCCCCATATTTTTTCCAGAGTTGATCGTAAAACCATTCTTTTTTTACATCATCTATTATATGCTTAATTGTTCCAAATATGACTACACTTGTATAACCTAATGCTGATTGACAAGCATATTTTTTCCCAGGAACAACTTGTCCCATTTCACTTACTTCAATTGAAACTTTATTATTGGATTTAACATTTGTCCAGAAATGGCTTTCACGTAAATTTCCTATATGAATATACAGTTTACTTCCACCTTCATAAACATATACAAATGGAATTACATATGGATACCCATCTTCTCCAACAGTTGCAACATGGGCTACTTTAGCAATTTTTAGGAATTCTTCAGTTTCTTCCGGAGTAATCTCTCTCTTTTTATTATTCATTATTCCTTTCATATCCCCATCTCCTCTCTTTAATATATATTCTAAATACTTGTTTATTCTCCTTTAATTTTCTTCTAAATTTTTCACTTACAATTGTTGGCTATTATTATTTCTTAAATAGCGAAAATATGTTAAGATAATGCTGAATATTAAATACGCTATGGCGCATTGATACTATAGTAGGGGGTAAGGTTAATGGGTAGTAAAGTACAGAAAGTAGATGCAAAAATCGTACCAGAACGTCTTGAAGAAGCTTTAGTAGAACGTGATCGTTTAATTATGCAAATTATAATTAGCGTTTTAGATGAAAAACAAATTCTAGAGCGTCACATTCTAAAAGAACGTGTAGCGAACTTAATCGAGCTATCTAAACACGATGACGATTTAAAAGAAACAATTCATGCATTAATTAACAAAATTTAATATGACTTATTCATAAAAGACATACATAGATTTCTTTATGTACGTCTTTTTTTATTTTTTTAAAGGAGGAGGTTCCTATGAAAATTGTTGCTTTTATCGGTAGTTCAAGATCAAACGGAAATACAGAGAAACTAACAGATGTATTTTTGGAAGGTATTGATTTTAAGAAGGTATATTTAAAAGATTTAACGATTAAACCAATTGAAGATAAACGTCATACAGAGGAAGGTTTTTCTATAGTTGATGATGACCACGATTTCATCATAGAAACAATTTTAGAAAGTGATGTACTAGTATTTTCGACACCAATCTATTGGTATAGCACTTCTGGCTTGATGAAAAATTTGATCGATCGTTTTAGTCAAGCCATCCGAGACGAAAGATATCCTACTTTTAAAGAACACCTTAAAACGGTAGAAACATTTGTCGTCGCTGTAGGGGGAGACAATCCAAGAATTAAAGGATTACCGCTAATCCAACAGTTTAAATATACATTTGATTTTTTAAATATGCCTTTTACTGGCTATGTCATCGGTAAAGCAAGTAAACCTCAGGAAATACTACAAGACAAAATTGCCCTATCCCAAGCAAAATTGATGAATCAACAATTAAAAAATCTCATTCAATCAAAATCCAATAGTTAATTAAAATGGAGGTGCCGTTAAAGTCACCTCCATTAGTCTTCTCCTATCTTTCTTCCTTTGTTGTAGTTATGAGATTGGAATAATCCCTACCAAATTTGGACAAATATTTCAGATTGGACAAACATACATTTTCAGTGAAGAAATATAAAATATCAGGAGATGACATTTTGGAAAGTGCATTATTATACATGGTATTATTACGCATATTTTCGGGAAGCGTTGATATTGCTGCAGCTGGATTAATGTTTAAATTTAATGATCTTGAAAAAGCATTAGTCATTAATACAATGCTAGCTCTTGTTGGTCCAACTGTTATGATTATTACGACAGGTATCGGAGTCTCTGGTTTAGGCGATAAAATTTCTTTAGGAAAAATAATCTTCTTATTAAGTGGAGTCGCATTAATTTTAATTAGTATGAGGATGAAATAAATAATAAGTTTGAACGAACTACTTTTATTTAAACCAACCACGCCACCAGAACCAAATTAGCATTAAACCACCTATTACGACCATCAAACCAAGCGATATAAAGTACCCATAATCCCATGTTAGTTCAGGTATATTTTTGAAATTCATACCATAAATTCCTGCGATAAATGTAAGTGGTGCAAAGATGGAAGTGATGATCGTTAATGTTTTCATTACTTTATTTGTTTGATGTGAATTTAACGATAAATAACTATCCCTTATATCTGCCGTTACTTCACGATTTGTCATCACCATTTCGGAAAGTTTCAAAAGATGATCGTAAATATCATTAAAATATACTTTTCTCTCTTCAACTCGATTTAAATTTAAATGATGCGAATTCAACATACGATAAAGTAAATCACGCATTGGATTTATTATATGAAGGAGATTCAATAGCATGTTCCTTGTTTCAAAAAGTTCATCCATTAATTGATCCATGGATTTTTTATCTGTTTTTTTAATCATTGATTCTAATTCGTCTTCAATTTTGTAAACAAGTGGGAAATAATTGTCGACGATTTTATCTAAAATCTCATAAAACACATAATAAGGATCCCATTTTTCTAACGTTACTTGAGCTAATAATAAATTCCATACTTTTGTTATTTCTAGTGATGGGTTTTTATGAAAGGTGACAATATAATTCTCGCTAACAAAAAAATCAACTTCATCTTTCTGTATTTCAAGTTCTTCCACACGAACAGCGTGTGTTACATAAAATGTGTACTCTCTATAGTAATCTAACTTTGCTCGTTGGAATTCCTGAACACAGTCTTCTATAGCGAGCGGATGAAAGTGAAATGTATTCGATAAATGTTTAATTTCTTCCTCTGTCGCTTCACTAAAATCAACCCAATACCATTTGAAGGACAATAAATCCACGGTTTCAATGGATGTGTTTTTTTCAAGATGGTTATCATTTGTAATACCAATGAATTGAATCATTGCGGCTAATACCTCTTTATAGAATATTGTTAATATGAATTGTAAGTATGTTCAGTTTTAACAAGTCTTTTCTATTTTAAGCGCTAGTTGATATAGCTTACATATTATTTTGATGACACCTATGATGAATAAATAATAAGGTTGTTGGATAGTTATTCTATCGATAAAAATAAAGCCCTCTCTTCAACATTTAATAGAATTTTCAGGTCAATCTCATTCTATTAGAACTGGATGAACTTTTGCTTTATATTTTTCTAGTATTTTACTAAACTGCGCTGCTAACACTTGTTGGAAGAGCATCCCGAATACCACTGGCATTACAACTTTAGGTGGGAAATAAGTTGTGGCAATAACGACACCTACAGCGATATTTCTCATACCGCCTGTGAAAATAAAAGTTGTAATAATACTAACGTCTTTCCAAAGGTAATGACCAAATAGTAAACATAAAACATAGCCTGATACTGCCAATACAAAAACGACTAAAATTACCCCGAATATTTCCCAAGTAATATTTTCAAAGAATGGTGCAACTGCGCTACTATTAATCATGATAATGAAAAATAAGCATAACTTTTGGAAAGGTGCCATTGGCTTGCCAACCGTCTCCACGATTTTCCCCTTGGTTAGTTCATTGAGAATTACACCTGCAATTGATGGTAATACAATCATCCATAATAAATCGACCATAATAGAAGTTGTATCAATACTTACCGCTTCACCTACTACTATGTATGATAATGCAGGTACAATAATTGGTGCTAACAATGTATCTATTAAAATAATGGATAATGCGAGTGCAATATGTCCCTTACTAAAGCTTACCCATATAAAACTCGTAACTCCCGTTGGAATCGCAACAGAAAGGACAAATCCAATTGTTAATAAATGATCATGAAATATGACCGTTGATACTAAATACGCCCAAATTGGCATAAGGATATGTAAAAAAGCGATGGTGATTAAAATCACCCATGGGTATTTTGAAAAACTAGTTAACCCTTTAAAGTTCAAACTTAAACTACCTAAAAAAGTCATGATTGCAAAAATCCATGGTACAAGAAACAATAAATGATTCCCTATATCCGCGATTAACACACCTATGACAAGGGAGATTGGTGTCAGGATGGGCATATACTTTTGAAGCCACTTATTTAATCCGCTTAACATAGTGAACCTTCTTTCAGATTTATACTAATTTCATAAAATCAATTATTAACATCTCTATAAATTAATGAAACTATTGTACTCCTAATTGATAGAATATGGAATAAATTAGATTTATGATTAAACTTACACTACTGAATAAATAATCATTGCAGTTTAAGGGATTTACCACTAAATTTGATTGCAATTCTCAATTATTATAGAATATTGTTAATATTGAATGATATTTTCTACAAATTAAACATGAAAGAATAAGAGGATTTTTATGATATTTCGATTTTTATCTTACTACAAGCCTCATAAAAGGTTATTCATAATCGACTTTAGTAGTGCGATTATCGTTGCCGTTTTGGAACTAGCCTTCCCTGTGGCTGTACAGTGGTTTATTGACCACCTACTTCCAACTGGTGAATGGGATACTATTGTGAAAGTGAGTATTTTATTATTACTTACATATTTACTTAGTACGTTATTAAACTTCATCGTCAATTATTTAGGACATAAGCTCGGTATTAATATCGAAACGGATATGCGTCAGCAATTATTTGACCATTTTCAAAAGCAGTCCTTTTCCTTTTTCGATAATATAAAAACCGGGCACGTCATGAGCCGAATTACGAATGACTTGTTTGATATCGGGGAATTTGCCCATCATGGACCCGAGGATTTCTTCATTGCAATCATGACATTCATCGGTGCATTTGCAATTATGTTCACGATCAATCCAACCCTTGCTTTCATCATTCTTGTAATGGTGCCATTCCTTATTTGGCTCATTACATACTGTAACAAGAAGATGAATACAGCATGGAAGGACATGTATGGGAAGATTGCAGATGTAAATAGCCGTGTTGAAGATAGTATTTCTGGGATTCGTGTTGTGAAGTCTTTTACAAATGAAGATTTTGAAACAGAACGCTTTAGTAAACAAAACGGCTTTTTCCGAAAAGCAAAATTATATGCCTACAAAATTATGGCTGGTACACATTCTAGTATTTATATGATGACTCGCCTATTAACACTTATTGTATTAGTTGTAGGTGCGTGGCTTAGTTTTAATGGGCAACTTACATATGGTGAATTTGTAAGCTTTGTTTTATTTACCAATGTACTAATTAAACCAATTGATAAAATTAGTGCCTTATTAGAATTATATCCTAAGGGTATGGCTGGTTTTAAAAGATTTACAGAGATGTTAGATCATCAACCTGAAGTTGCAGATCGACCAAATGCAATTGAAGTTAAGAAACTGAATGGAGATATTACGTTCGATAAAGTATCCTTTAGCTATGAAAACAATAAAAAAGTGCTCGATCAAATTTCCTTTGATGTAAAAGCGGGAGACACAATTGCTCTAGTAGGGCCTTCTGGTGCAGGGAAAACAACCATTTGTTCACTCATTCCACGTTTCTACGATGTTGAAAGTGGTTCTATTAGTATCGATGGTATTGATATTCGTGAGATGACTCAACAATCGTTGAGAAAACAAATTGGGGTTGTACAGCAGGATGTATTTCTGTTTGCAGGAACTATTCGAGAAAATATCGCCTATGGACAGTTAGACGCGAGCTTTGAAGATATTCAAAAAGCTGCCGAAAAAGCTCACTTAAAAGAGTTTATCGAAGGATTGGAAAATGGATATGATACTGAAATAGGAGAACGAGGATTAAAGCTTTCTGGTGGACAAAAACAAAGGTTGGCTATTGCTCGTATGTTCTTGAAGAACCCTCCTATTTTAATATTGGATGAGGCAACATCGGCTCTGGATACAGAAACAGAGAAAATTATTCAGCAATCCCTTAGTGAACTTGCTCAAAATCGTACAACCTTAATAATTGCCCATCGATTATCGACCATCCGTGATGCCGATCAAGTCCTAGTCATCACACCAAATGGTATTGAGGAACGTGGAACTTATGATGAGCTTGTCGCTGCAAAAGGAATATTTGCAAATTTACATCATATTCAATTTCAATAATAAATAATGAGATACCCCGATTTCACACACTTACCAAAGTAAGTACATAAATCGGGGATTACTATTTTAGAAACTATTTTTTGACTGATCTTGTAGCATAAAACATTGGCACATTGTGTTCATGAAGTAGATACTCCCCCATTATTTAACCAATCCTGTATCTATAATGGTTACGGTTACAGTAGGGTTAATGTTTACTCGATCAATTGACTTGGGCCAGTCTAGGTTTTTCCATGTCTGATAATCCATTTTTCTTTTTATATACTTTCCTAAACCGAGATTATCTATTTGATGTTCCTTCATAATTTCTAATATTCCGTGTATTTCGTTTTCTAAATATTCTTGAATATCCCCCTCCACCTTTGCGATTTTGTTCTCATCATTAATATCTATTTCTCCTTGGTACTCCACTAAATAACCTTTGAGATCAATTGACAAATTTACATCTATATCTTCATTATTATTTAATTCAACTTTTATACTTATTTTATTCTTTAAAAAATTAAATAATACATCCTCTTCTTTATTAATTTTAATTGGTAATTGGCCCTTTTTAAACTCACCAGTTAAAAGAAAGAAAACTCTTGCTTTTGTTTCTTGTAAGGATATTTTTAACTGATCATCACTAAATAATCCAATACCTTCCACCAGTATTCCATCTTTAGATGGTAAAATAATTGGAGCAATAGGATCAATAGCGTCATCTAGGTAATCTTTCGCAAACTTATGTATATCCATTTCAGGAATGGCATTTAACTTTGCTTCTTTTGTCAAAAGCTTTTCGATAACACTATCAACCATTTTATAATTTGGATAGTCTTTAGATAGCATTTGTTGTGGGCTGCCTTTTACAAGAGACAGTTTTACAGTTGGTCTTAAAACTGGATCACGATAGAATGTATCGATTAAATCCCAAACTCCTTTTTCTGCAAGTTTCTCTTCAATTAGAATACTTCTAACTTGTCCTAAAACTAGATTTTTATCTGTCTTTTTGTTCAAAAATAGCATTGATGCTCTTGGAGTATCAACAACAATAGTGTTAGTTTGCTGTTCTAAGGTTTCTGCTATTGGAAATGAGGCGGTTACTTTAAGCTTTCCAATATCCTCTCCTTCCTCATTTGACTCATAACCTAATGTATGAATAAATCCTAACTCCTCAACAATTTTTTGGTCCATACATCCCGATTGCATCAACAAGATTAGACTAATCAGTAAAATTCTAGCCATTACTTCTCCTTTTTTTAAAAATAATCATTAATAATAATATTGGTAAGAAGACTGATATGAACAATTGAACTTTTGTTAAGGTAGATAACAAAATGACTAACTCTTTTTTTGTTACAAAAACGAGCGTTGATAGATATCCAACTGTCAATAACACAAAAACAATAAGATTATCACTCCATTTAACCACCCTTTTTAATGTAACTAAACTAATCCAGACATACATTGTAATAGTAATTAACACCTTTAAATAAAATAACATAAAAAGGATAGAGTCCAATCGTTCAACAAATTCAAATTCGATATGTTTTATTAAAGTTACTACTGGGTAAACTTGATGAGTTAACTGTTGTATACTGTTAAATCCATAACAAAATATAGTAACAATCAAATATACAAAGGAAGTATATAAGTGACCCCAAAAAACATATTTAAAACCGCTTTTCTCTTTACTTATATACGGGAACATAAATAGGATTACTTCAAATCCTAGAAATGCAGTATATACTTCGATTATCCCTCCATAAAAGTCGGTATTTTCATTAAACAAAAATGTAGAAAATTGCAAAAAAGAGAAGTCAGGAACAAAATGTAATAAAAAAAATATTATTGGTGCAGATAAAAAGAAAAATATAGTAGTGATATGAACAATTGTTATAATTCCTCTTGTAACAAGGTAAAAAGTAAGAATTAATGTTATTAGTACAAACCACTGTATATCAGTTTGAGGAAAATATAGAAACTTCATAACATGTACATAGTGTTTTGCGATTGTAACCGAAAGAATGGACCAAAATATGCTCAAAAAAATATATAAAGGCATTAATATTATCTTAGCCTTTGAATTTAAACTCTCAAATGTTTCAAAAATCGACTCACCTTTACTAAATCGATAAATTGTAGCAATCAATCCAATATGAATCAAAACAACAACGGAAATAGGTATAATCATGATCCAACCGTTATATCCAAAATGAGTGGCTATAATATTTGGTAAGCTAAAGAACACTATACCTATTTGAGTCATATAGGTAATATAAAATAAATAGAACGGTTTAAATTTTTCATTTTGCATATTTAGTCTCCTCATTAACTTATTTCTTAAAGAACTGATAAGGAGCACGAATAATAGTATCTTTTAAGTCCTTCAAAGATAATGGTGCTATAGGTTTAAAATAATACTCCCCCATATTTTTTATACTGCAAAGATGAATTAATAAAATAATGAGTCCAAAAATTATTCCAAAGAAGCCCGCTATTGATGCAAGAATAATAAAAATAAATCGAGAAATCCTTAAAGAAGCGGTCATTATAATATGTGGAACTACAAAAGAAGATATAGCAGATATAGAAACAACTATAATTAGTATATTACTGCTAAAACCAGCCTCTACTGCAGCAGTACCAATAACTATACCTCCAACAATACCGATTGTTTGTCCTATTTTAGACGGTAGTCTTGCGCCTGCTTCTCTTAACAACTCAATAATACTCTCAATAATTAATGCCTCAATAAGTGGGTTAAATGGCACATCACTTCTAGATTTAATAAACTGCTGCAGTAAATTAACAGGAATAATCTCATATTGAAACATAGATACTGCTACATAGAACGCAGAAGCAAATAATGTTATTACTAATGCAGTAAATCTTAATGCCCTAGATAGAGTACCAAGTAACCATCTTTGGTTGTAATCATCTGGAGATTGAAAAAATTCAAAAAAACTAGTAGGGGTTGATAATGAATAAGGACTACCATCTAACAAACAAATAACTCTTCCCTCAAGCAACTTTGATGTTGAAACATCTGGACGCTCTGTCGTAAAATATTGTGGGAAAATAGAAAGGGGCTTCTTGTCTAAGTATTGTATTAGTTGATTTAAATCATTTATCCCTTTTATGTCAATGCCTTTGATTCTTTCTTGCAATTCTTTAACTAAATAGAGTCTCGGAATAAATAACAATTTTTCTGGGTGAAATGAACCAAAATTACTGGAAATTGGATTGGAATGGCCTGCACACTCATTATTTTCATTGTATTTTCAAAAATGTCCATGACAAAGAAACCTATTGCCAT
>NZ_JBMIRP010000017.1:0-5389 GCF_049202975.1 Ureibacillus sp. MALMAid1270
TGTGTGAAATGCTTGAATACGAGATTGCCACATCAACTGGCGTTCAGATTGTTTCATAAAAAAACCTCCAACTTGATTCATTTTCATGATTGTCTCATGTCCATGAAATTCGTTGAAGGTGTGTTATATTTGACGCTTACAAATAAAAGAGTTAGATGCAATGCTTGAGTATAGATTAATGCCTTTATTAGAATATGAGAATACATCAGAACCATGCGCTTTTGTTGAGTATGATCTAATTTACGGATTAACAGGGATATGCACTTACCTATTAAGTATTGATAATCTAACAGGTCAATTGAAAGAAATTTTATTAAAAATAATAGATTTAATTGTTTATAGAGCAAAATTCGCAGAAAAGGGGTTTTATACAACAAGAAATCAGCATTTCTTTGAAAGCGAACGTAGTGATATTTTTATAGAATGTGGGTTGGCTCATGGGGTTCCAGGGGTACTTAGTATGCTATGTCTTGCCCAAAAAAGGGGGATACAACATCCTGAATTACATAGTTCTATAAAAAAACTATCATCTTGGCTATTTCAACAAATAACATTCGAAGATAATAGATACGTAATACCATATTATATAGATGAGAATCGAAGCTCATCAAATGCTCATTTTGGATGGTGTTATGGAATGCCAGGTATTTTAATTCCTTTATGGACCTCTTTAGATGTAAATGAAAAGGATATATATAAACCTTTTTTTATAATTATTCTAAAAAACATTTATAAAAATGTGTTTGAAAATATAACTTTATATGAAAAAGGTATTTGCCATGGAATTATAGGGCTTATATATATCCTTTATAAATTTTGTAAAGTAATTTACGATAAGGATCTTGTAGATTTATTAAATAGTATTATAGAAAAAATACCCGACAATTATTTATGCAGTAACAAAGACAAAAATAGTATTTTAAACGGAAACATTGGAATGTTTATAATTTCACTTTCTATGTATAAAGAAGAAGAATCTGTCTTGGATAATATTATGCTATTAAATTTCTAAATTTTTTTAAAAATAATATACTAAATATTCCGAAAATAGATAAATGGTCTTATTGTTGATAATTTCAATAAAATGTAAAATATGTAAATATAATAGGAAAGGGGGTGAAGTTAATGGAAATCAATATTACAACTCTTAAATTTGAAGAGGTAAAAAAAGTCCACAATCAAGGTAAAGATTTAGGGAAGTTACTTCAAGCAGGTTGTTGTACTACTGGTAGTGGTGGATGTGAAGAAACTGCATCACCGGTAAAAAAGAAAAAATAACTTTCTAGAAAAAGGTTTCGGATAATTTATCCGTCACCTTTTTTCTATATAACTTAGGGGGTTGATAAAATGTTTGTTGAACTATTAGGAACTGTATTTGAAGGAGATGAAAGAGTTATTCTAACAAATATAGAGGAACAAAAAGCTTTTGAAATATCTGGAACTGATTTAAGTAAATTAAAACTTATACTTGACTCTTTTACAGGAACGTACAATATTGATGAATTATTTTCAAAGTTTCCTGAGTTAAATAAAAACGAAGTAATAAATTTAATAATGAATTTAGAAGATTTAAAAATCGTGAGAGTTAAAGAAAAAGTAGACAAAAAAATAATTATTTTAACAGATAAAATACATAAAGAACACTTGCTATTTATAAAGCAAAGCCCTCTGTTAAAGGATATTGCTGATTTTGGTAATATTTCAGATAATCTAATTGATTCTCATTTTTTAGTAGGTATTGATTACGATGATAACGTGGAGTATTTTAAGACTGTTCAAAAAATTTCACAAAGAATTAGAAAGCCTTGGTTAAAGGTTTCCTTAACTAAATCAAATATTCTTTTAGGCCCTACTTTTTTTCCAGATGATGGTCCTTGTTATAACTGTTTATTAGAGAGGATTACTTCAAATAATTTGAATAATTATTCTAAAGGAATAGAAGTTTTAGGTCCAATTGAAGATTACATTGGTTCATCAATAATGCCAGAGTTAATAAAGATAAGTAAAAATAAATATCCTCTCTCATCTTTTGAAACTGAAATTATAATAAATCCTTTTACTTATGAAAATTCTTCATATAAAGTTTTAAAATCTCCATTTTGTGAATGGTGTAATGAGTTGGGGGGATAAATTAAAATGAATATTAAAAAATTTATACAAAATGTTTATCATCCTAGAGGCGGATTAGTTTCACACCTACGAAAAATTGATGTAAAACCTGGATTACCTCAAATAATAAGATATTTAGCTGTTATAAATTCAAATAGATTAAGGGGAGGGATGATTACAGGTTCAGGTTTTTCAATAGATCATACCTCAAGTAAAATGGCAGCAATTGGAGAAGCGGTTGAAAGGTATTGTGCTAATATTGAAAACCAAAAGACTGTTCTAGGTTCGTACGAGGAGTTTGAAGGGTATGCTATGGATCCTATGAAAATAACAAGGCTTACTGATGAACAATATAGTCGTAATCCTAATTTGAATAAAGTTACAACGAAAAGTATTTTAGAGTGGTGTAACGGTGTTGACCTAATATCAGGTGAAACTGTCTTAATCCCTAAAGAACTTATTTATCTTACTAATAATCAGAAGCCGATTAGGGATATTATTTCAACAGGGTTAGCTTGTTCAGATACTAAAGAAGATGCAATTTCTAGAGGATTGTTAGAATGTATAGAGCGAGATGCATTTGTATTATTCTGGATGTTAGGGATTGTTAATTTTAAAATAGATTTCACAGATATTAATAATCAAGATATTTGTAAGTTAATCTCATTGGCCAAACACAGTGACCTTCAAATAGAACTTTATGATATATCCCAAGAATTCTCTGTAACTACTATTTTGTCAGTTATTAGGAAAAAAGATGTCAAGGGATTTTATCTAGGATGTGCAGCACATTATCAATATAGTAAGGCTATATTAAATTCTATAAAGGAAGGTTTAGGGGGATATTCCGTATTCTATGAATATCTTAATTATTATGATTTTAACTACCCTTCAAAAATGGAAGAGATAGAAACATTGGATGACCATGCATTATATTACATTTCTGGTCAAGCGGACTGGGTGTTAGAGGGTTTATTACCGTCAACTTTACCTATCAAATTAGCTAACGAATTATTAGATAAACAAACGACATTAGATATCACTTTAGATAAATTGAATGAGCAAGAGTATATACCCTATGCAGTTGATTTAACTACGATAGATGTAAAAAGTATTGGTTTAAATGTAATGAGAGTAGTAGTTCCAGCTTTAGCGTTTTTGCCTGTAGGAGAACCGATGCTAAATTGTCCAAGATTGCACCAAAAAAAAGCTTTAAGTAACAAGGAGTTTAATCTATTACCGCATCCATTTCCTTGAAAATTAGGAGGTTATTATGTTGAAAGATTATTATACTTACGAGTATTATTTAATGAACTCTAATAATTATGAATCTCAACTTTTACATGCTCCCGGAAGAGAGTACTCGTCTATACCAGTTAGTAAATCTTATGCTTCGCACCCAAATGATATTATATTTGAAATTTGTAATGAAAAATTGATTTCTTCAGTTAGATCTACTAGAGAAACTACTGAGAAAAAAATGGAACTGCGAAATGTTTTCCGAATATTGCATACATCATATTTATTAGAAAAGGAGGATAATGATTTTCACTCGTATAATCCTTCGGCTGGTGGTCTTTATCCTATTGAATTTTATGTCTTTCTATTAAATATCGATAATGTGAAATCTGCAATTTATCATTATCATAGAGAAAAAGGGATATTATCTTATATAAGGGAAATAGATTTAGATTTTATTCCAGAAACAAATAAATTTGTTACTAAATCAAATTTTTTTATAGTAATGACAGGTAAAGTAGATAATATACTTTTTAAGTATGGTTCACGTGGATATAGATATTTATTAATTGAAGCTGGGCACATTGGGCAAAATTTAAAAATAGTAAGTGACTATTTGAATATTAAAAATAGGGCTATTGGTGGTTTTTACGAAAAAAAACTTGTTGATATTTTACAACTTCCCAAAACAGAGATACCACTTTATTTATATTGTTTTATGGATATTGAATAAATAACTTAGGTTTTCTTTAAAGAATTTTTTTTACAAACCTTTTTTATACAACGTTTAATATTTTTAAGTATTATCTTACCCTGAATGTAGAGAGAAACCTATGGAAGTTGTGTTTAAAAGTTCGAAAAGAGCTACAATAATTTGTTGTATTTGTTCTACGGTTATATTTTAAATTCTAGTCTGTAGGGATAATCAAATAGTAGTTTTAAGTAGTATTTTTAACAAAATATTAGTAGTTTTTTTGAATGAATAATCCTTAATAATGTCTAGTAAGCAATATAAAGAACAGAGTGGTGAGCGTGTTTGGATTCAATAGTAGAGGAATATTTATCTTATATTGGTGTTGATTATACTAATGACAAATTAAACTTTTTGGATAGAATAGTCCAACGTCATTTAATGGTTATACCATTCGATACAATTACTAAAATACTTGGTTATAATAATTTAATTAAAGCCCCTACCTATAACTCTGATTTAAAAGATTATTTAAAATATATTAAATCTACTGGGTATGGAGGAACATGTTTTAATTTAACTTGGGCTTTATATCAGCTTTTATGTAAGTTAGATTATCAAACTAGTATAATTCATTTATCCGAAGGACATTTTGCATTAGTAGTAAAAGTAGAGAATTATGAATTCTATGTTGATGTGGGGTTTATGGCACCAATGTTTAAATTATTGCCATTAAGATCTACATGGAAAGTTGGCTTCAAAGATACTGTTTTATGGAAACCTATAGGAGAAGGAGGTGAGTTAAGATTTTTTAGCGGTAAATATACATGGAGTGGAGAATTTTTAACATTAGATGAATTCATAGAACATTGGACTAAATCTTTGAATATAGAATCAAAATGGCTCAATAAAATTTTAGTCCATAAATGGAAAGATAGAGATACTCAATTATCTTTATATGAGAATTCACTAAGAATAATCTATAAGGATGAGATTATTGATCAGATAGATAACAATGATGAAAGGTTTTTGGACCATCTAAATAAAGTTTTGAAAATAAACCCTATATTATATTTCAAAGCGATTCAAGTAAGAGATGCTTTAAGAAAAAAGGAAGGATAAATATTTAGGGGTTATTAATTATTAAACGTGGAGGGATTCAATGATAAATACCAAAAGGGGTCTATTAAATCCCTATTTTATTATTAGAGGTAGTGTCAAAACTTCTATGAAAAACTGAAAATCACAATAGTTCAGGGCGGAAATCATTCTCCGAACGAGAGGACAATCGCTCTTGACAAACATTCCGAAAAGGTTGCGCCTTGTTTTTGAGGGCGAAGGGAAAAAAGT
>NZ_JBMIRP010000018.1:0-18024 GCF_049202975.1 Ureibacillus sp. MALMAid1270
AAGGCAAGTAGTACTTTCTGTTTCTTCTCCAATGAAATCACCTCTATACGCTCCTAACTCTATGAAGTTAGGATTATTTTCATATAAAAGTGGCTCACTTTTCAATTGCTATGGTGGCTCAGTTTTAGCTTATCAAATACAAAGATATGTAAAGTCGAATGTTCCTGAGTCTTTTTAAACTCTTAACTTATATCTAAGGTAGTATTTTAGGGAATGCAAAAAATATCTTATGGGTGCATAATTGACAGAATTATGGTGCTAACGGCACATTCTTTTAAATTAATCCGGTGTTAAATAACTGAATATTCCATTAAATCACTTAAGATTGTACCAATCTTCAATGAAATTATACTTGGCGATTCTCACAGTTCAAAGTTATCGCAATATGTAAATCATTTTGTACATATAAGAACTAGGAAACCAATATTGCAAAAGAAGCATTTCAAGAGAGTCTAAAAAAATACGAAGTGATTCCTTCATTTAGTGAAAAGGTTGCCCTTAAAACAACGCTTGTATCGAATTATTTCACGCCACACTAAAAAGAAGGCTATCGATCCATTCGATAAAGCAAAACTACAGTATGTTTAAAAATTCTTGATTATTATTTTTAACTCATTAGATGGACACGACCTTTCGATAGTTTGACCTTAAACAAGTTGTGTCTATAAATCTATACTACTTTAGTTAATTTGCTATTTTTTAGTGCTTTATTAAAAAATAGCAAATTAAAATTTAAGAATAATACCATTTCAAAGTGTGATTACTAGAAAAGTGAGTGACCATAATGGAGAAAATTGAAATAATTGATACCAAAGAGTTTTTTCAAGAGTTAGTGATCGATGATAATATCGAAAGAAAAAATACTGTTATCCAAAATTTTTTGAAAAGTATAGGTTTAAATGTTCCAAATAAAATATTGGAGCAATTTGGGCATATTCAATGTGAGACTGATAATACGATAATTCAACAAATATATAACCAATTTGAGAATATAAAATTAAATTTGGAAATATGTGGTATTTTAGAAAAACTACAAAAGAGTATATCTGACGTTCCAATAAAATTTGCTCTAATGATGATTACCCCAGAATCAAGGTTCGCCATCGAAGTAATGAAGGGTGTTACGGCACATACAATTAATAAAAATACTATTATTTTTTATGTATACCCATTTGGAAATTTATGGCATGATAAATTGGAGGAAATATGTATACATGAATTTGCTCATGTAATAAGAAATTGTAGATTAGATGATAAAGGTCATTTAACAGTACTAGATGTTTTAGTTGAAGAAGGAATAGCAGAATATACAGTAGGAAGTGTGCTAGGTTTTAATAGAGTAGGAATATGGTCAAATACACCATTAGAAGTTATTTATAATTATTGGCCAATATATAAAAGCTCTTTATTAGAGATAGATGAAAATAAGATTTTTATACTCTTAAATGGGGGTGGTCAACAGAGACTACCTATATGGCTAGGCTATAGCATTGGTTATCAATTAATAGTAAAGTATATGGAAAAAAACTCACATTATAATTTAAACGATTTATTAAATATTAATTCATCTGATATATACTCTTATATTTGCATGAGAGGAGAGCTTTTCTTAAATGAAAAAGACTAAGAAAAAAAACGAAATCAAGAGGATTTTAAAAGAAAATCCAGCATATAAAAAGATATTGCTTAGCAGTACTATCTCCGCATTTTCAAATTGGTTTTCTTTCATTGCTATGTTAATTGTATTAGAAAAAATCACAGATAATGGATTTGAATTTGGAGCATTATGGGCTATTAGCGGACTTGCACCTTTAATTTTTTCTATTTTCTTTGGTGTATATATTGATAGGTTCGATAATAAAAAAAGTATGTTGTTTTGTGAAATAATTAGAGGAATTCTTGTATTAGGCTTTATATTTGTCCCGCTTTTACCAAATAATATCTCATTAGTAGTCTTCTTTTTTATTCGATTTGTAATGGGTCTGTCTTCTTCTTTTATACAATCGGTAAGACAAGTATTAGTCCCGGAATTAGTACCAAAAAATGATTTAGTTACCGCAAATTCATTTAGTTACTCTATTACAAGTATATTAAGATTATCTGGTGCATCAATTGCAGGAGTATTAACGAGCATAGTAAGTATTAATTTGGTCTGGGTAATTTCCTCTATTTTGTTTATATACTCTGCATATATAATATTTACGGCTAAATGGGTGGCTATTAATAAAAAACTTAATAAACAGAAATTCATTAAAGACTTTATTGAAGGACTGAACATTGTAAAATCGGATCGATGGTTATGGATGGTAATATTTAGTTCTATAACTACAGGAATAATTATTGGTTCTTATAATCTCATGATTGTTAAATATGTTTCGGAAATTTATGAAATGGAATATTACGGAACTAGTGTTCTTTATCTTTCAGAAGGGCTTATTTCTTTTCTTTTAAGTTTATGGGTAGCTAGTAGTGGGTTTAAATTTAAGAACATAAAAATGTATGGTGTGATGTATACTTTAATCGGAATAAGTTGGTTTGCTTTTGGGTTTTCCGGAAATTTAGTGGAAGGAGCAATATGTTTAGGGATTTTTGCTTTAGTTTGTGCCTTTGTAGGACCAATAGAAAGAAGTATTTTACAAACTCAAGTTCAACCTAATTTTAGAGGAAGAGTAGCTACCTTATGGAATTTTGCAGGAGGGGCTTCTATACAATTTGGTGCATTTTATACAGGAGCTATTATTTCGTATTTTGGAACTAATTGGGTACCTCAAATGACATCTATTTTCCAAATAATTTTTGGAATTGTATTTATCATATTTGTTAGCAGTGAAAAATTAAGTAAAAATAAGATGTCACTTCTTGAACCTGGTAAGTAAAAATGAAACTGTAAGTACTAAATCTTGAGTATTTCTCAATTATGAAGTAATTATGTTAAATTCGCATTAAGGTTTTTATGAAAAATTTAGAATGTTCAATAATTGGTACATACGGTTAATATTTTTTAAAAAAGTGAATGGATTTAAAGAGCATAGAAGTATTTAATAAATCTAACAAAAGTAGAAATTTCCACTTTAGTTAGATTTTTTTATATTTAGGTAATTTAGGAGTTTTGATTTGTTGAATCTAACAAAGCAACATCTTCCAACCTCTTAAAATGTTCCTTATCCTAGGTTGAAAACATAGAGTTTTGAGAAACTGCATTTCGATTGTTAAATTGAAAAGAAACATCACCTCCTTCATATCTAAGAGGTGATGTTTCATAAAAATATATATGTTAATGTTTTCCAGTAAAGAAAGATGAAACTACAATCCTTATGTCTCTTTCATTATTCATTATGTTGTATTTATAATGCTTTAAAAATGATCTTTAACATTTAAACGCTCTTTTAATGCGTCTTGAAGAACTTGAGAGAAATTAATATTATTCTCCTCAGCTAGATCATTAATCCATTTAGGTATAGTTAATGTTTTTTTCAAAGTTACTCTTTGTACGCGCGACCGTACAAGAGGCATAAAAACATTGACTAAAACAACTACCTGGTTTTTATCAACAGATAGTTCATTAATTTTAGATGGTGAAGGAATCTCTTCATTATCTTCTTCCATCCCAAATAAATGTAATCCTAAGGCTTCGTTAGCATTACGATATGCTTCCTCGTCAGTGTCTGCACATGTATAAACACCTGGAAGGTCAGGAAACTCCACAGAAATCCCGTCATCAGCATAATCAAAAATAGCTGGGAATGTATATGACCGTTTTGAATCTTGAGTTCCTTTTTCAAGCATACGTGCTACCATTTCTAACACTCCTTCCTTTTAAATAATTAGATACACTAAAATGTTTTGTTTTGTCTAAAAATGTTTTGAATGGACTACTTCTAAAGGAATTTAATAAAGGTGCTGGAACCAGCAGGGACTAATTAATATTAATCCCAGCTTGTGCCGCAATACTTTTTACCGTTTTGATTGTTAGGTTTTTTCTCGGATGTGGAACTGTAACCTTACCAATCATTGTCGGATGTTTGTATTGAGCATGACTTCCAACAGTATTTACTAAGTACCATCCATCTTTTTTTAGAAGCTGGATGATTTCCTTAGAAGAGTAGGACTTCACAAACATTCCTCCTTCATAGTATATGTAAATATGAATTTTTGATACGTATAATAATACGCATTTTATACGTGTTATTATACGTGTTTAAATTTACTGTGTCAATCTTTGAGAATATAAATTTCACACTTCGATTATTTTAGATCAAGAATATATTTAGCCATGGAGAAATTGTATGGTACATTAAATGCAAAAAAACATCTTCCCACAAAAGAAGATGTTTTAGCCATTATTTTATTCGTTTGTTAGCATTTTTATAGACTTCTTCATCATCACGTTTGCCAATAGCGATAATATCAATAATTTCAATTCTATCATTATTATTAAGCCTATAAACAATACGTATCCCTAATTTTCTAAGCTTTACTTTTCTACACCCAACCAAAATAATTCCACGTTTATTTTCTAGGGGATCTCCAATTTCATCACCACGTTCAGAGATCTTTTCTAAAGCTTTCATTACATATTTCTTTTCGCTACCGTCTAGTGTTTCGTATTCAGCTTTAGCATCTTCAAAAAATTCTAGTTTAAATCTCGCCATCTTTCAGAAACAACTCCTACTCATTCAAATAGGTCGTCGTCCGAAATATCCCAATCTTTAACTTTTTCCATTTCACGAATGCCATTAACGCCTAACACTTCCTCGAGTGAATGTTTACGTTTTTCGCCAGAATCAGTATCTTGAATGCGTAAAGCTACACGTAGTGCTAATATTTCTTCTTCCAGATTATCGATAAACGTATATAATGCTTCATAATCATCGATATTAATTAATACAGAGTCAGGTTTGTTGTTTTCAAGGATTAACCTTGGAGCGAACTTGGCATTTTTTCGCAATGCTGAAAAATTTCGAGCTGCTTCAGAAGCAGCTACTAATTGCTCAATTTCGAACAGCGGCCTTTTAGTGAAAAACGCTGCTTTGCCCATTAATTTATTCCTCCCTATACATCAACACAATAGCTCTCTTTATAATTTTCTAAGTCTGCTTTGCCCTAAACTCGTCAATCAGGAGGCTGTTGTTGTTTGTTGATGTGTTATTTACATTATATATTATGTAATAAGATATGTAAAATGATACATAAAATGATGTGTAAAATAAATATAATGTAAGTTTTATTTGTAAAAGTGATCAGAGTTGGGAATTATTTACATAATGGGCTATTTTCATTGTTGCGTCAACTTGTGGAGAGGTATCTTTCTGTGTATCTGAATTGTTTTCAACATTTATTTTGATATTAATCTCACTATTTGAATCACCTTTAATCTCAATATTTATTTCTGATTTAACAGGTGAGTCAGGTATAGGTACAAGAATTTGCACATCTCCAACTATGGCTAGGATAATTGAAATCTTATAGAGGATGTCCCAAAATGTTTCATTAGACATAACGTTCTTTATTTGAAATAGACTTGTTAAAAACCCTCTAATGCTATCTTTTACTACTTGTTTAGTATCTTGATCGAATGGGTAATGTTGTTGTGCAATTGCAGCTAGGGGTAGCGTCAGGAAAATGCGAATTTACAACTTTAAGGAAAGTACAATATTAAAAAACCTAATTTTTAGGAGAAAGGTAGGGACCCCTTAAAGTTAGAGTTTTTCTATGCAGCTAATTGGCTGGTTTGAGTTCGGTATTATAGCGAAGTAGAAAACTAAATCCCAAAAAATTACACTTTGCATATACCAAAGTAGGTGCGTGATATTAAAAGTGGTGAGATTGTTGCTGTTGGGAATTTGGTCAACAATTTTAGTGGCAGAAGTTTCTCAAGAAGTTTTAGAGGGTATAGGGAGATACAATGTGTAATTGAAATGAATTTTTGTAGGGGTGAGTATATGAAAAATTTTATTAGATTAATATTTGTTAGTATTATATATGCCTTGTTTTTTGTGTTAGAGACAGAACTTATGCTAAATGTTTATCGCATTAGTAGACTTATAAATATAGGGGTAGAAACAGTATCGATTTTGATTACTATACTAGTTATATTATTAGTGATACTCAGTACTTTTATATTCTATGTACTAAATTTAAATTTTTTAAAACAAACCAAGTGGAATTACTTGGGTTCATTTATTTGTTTGCCTTTTATTAGCCTTTTTATATTTTTGTTTACTATTATATTCCCTATGCATAATGAAGGGGACAGACCTGTTCCTATTATGGGATTATTTTTTGCGACGAGTGTAATATTATATCCATTTTATCTTTTAATAATAATAGCTATTTCCTCAAAAAATAGAGAAAATGTTTAATAATTACATAAATGGTTACTGTTGTTATAATACGATTAAAAGGAGATGTGGATAATGAGGAAAATATTAACTTCTTTATTGCTTTTAGTAGCGTTTTCTTTATTTGGAGCAACACATGATGCATTTGCTAATACTAATGATTCGAGCAAAGAAAGTTTGATTGAAAATGATGAAATTTTTAAAAAGGCAGTGGATTTAGGATTAGTTAATCTAGAAAGTAATGGTGAAATAATTTATTTAGGTGATGAGAAAAGTTTAGAGATAAGTAGTGAATCATACACTGAATTTTTAGAAAAAATAGAGAGTTCTAACTTCTTGGTAGGTTTAAAGGTTGCTAAAGTAGACAATGAATATAATATCATTCTTCTTTCCAGTGAAGAGATTGCAGATGTTATATATGAAAATGATAAGAAATCAAAGTCAAATGTAAATTTAGATTCGAGTGTAACTCCTTTTGGCATAGATCCTGGCTTACCAACAATAAATTTAAAAAGTTTAGTAGAGAGTAATAAAAGAGAATTAGAAGATTTCTATAGTGCTGTTTTAAAAACTTCTCCGCAAACTGCTTATTATGCTGCAGTAGGTTACTTCGTAGGCAAGGTGAGAGAAGGTGGTGAATGGGATTATAAAATTCAACCTGGATATAGATATTGGTATAAAGAATGGACAGCATATACTTATTCTGGCACAAGAATAATAAATACCGAATATATTGGTAACTATAACTATGCTTACGTAGGAGAATCGCTATTTTCTAAAAATACTTTACTTATAGGTGGCGCTAGTGTAGGAGCGGGTGTTGGACAACCTGAAGATGACAATGATAGACAAGCTATTATTGAAGGTTTTGATGATGCGGTTAGATATTGGTAGCTTTTTTAAACCCGATTAACTTAATGTTAAATCGGAGGAATTCAGACAAAAATGAATTAATTAAAAAAGTTTTATCCCCCAAAGCGGAGGATAAAAACTTTTAATTAATTGAACACTGATTTTTCCGACCTTCAATCAAGACATTCAAAAACTCATTCATTTTCACACATATCAAACGGATTTTACATTAATTAATTCCTTTGCTTTCATTAATAATTTTATAAACAGTTGCTCTACCAATTCCATATTCTTTAGCAAGGTCGGTCGCGCTCTCGCCGGAATTAAACAATTTAACTACCATACGTTTGGTTTTATCATCAATAGCAGGTCTTCCTCCAACTTTACCTCGCTTACGTGCTGCTTCAAGTCCTGCTTTTGTACGTTGTTGAATAATATCGCGTTCGAACTCTGCAAAGACGGCCAACATCCCGAACATTGCTTTGCCTGTCGGGGTAGTTGTATCAAAGCTATCATTGATACTTACGAACTCAACGCTTTTGTCTTTAAGTTGATCAGTTAATTGATACAATTCCTTAGTACTGCGAGCCAAGCGATCAAGTTTGTAAACAACAAAGACATCACCCTTAGTCGCTGCCTTCAATGCGTTCTGCAATTCTAGACGGTCTTTTCGAGAACTGATTTTTTCAAGATACATAACTAACTCAAGACCTTTCTCTTTAGCATACTTTTCAATAGCAAGTTGCTGCATGTCTAAATTTTGGTCCTCAGTACTAACTCGTGCATATCCAATGATTCGGGTCATAAAATTACCTCCAATCGTCTATTTCCCATACGTTTTATATAATACTTATAATAGACGAGTAAATAGATAAATACAAATAAAACCAGCGACCAAAACGTGAATTTTTGATCCCTGGTTATTTTGTTTATAAAACGGTGGTTAAATAGACTGTTAGTTTATTTGATTTTTAATGTATTAACAATCTCAGTCGCCCTTAAGTCGTTTAATCGATAGTACCATCCACCTGAATTATTACTCTTAGGTCTAGGGTTATTCGGTAAGGCGAGTTTCTTTTCTAAAATATAAAATTTATAGTGTTTATCATTTTCGAATTTAAATCCATCTTGGCGTTCAACAATATAATTATATAAGCGTTTATGAATATCGACAGGAAAATTATACTTTTCTATATCATCTTTCCAACTAGTCATATTAAATGTAACTGTATCTATAATTTCATATACAGCCTTCATGTGACCACCTTTTGGATATCTGAATGTAATATATTTAGTCGATTTATATCGATAACTCACTGGATGTGAATGGATTGCAAAATTTTCTACAATTTCATAAGTACTACCTATTGGTACAGAAAGTACAATAGCATCTTTATCTATAGTATTACTGTTTGAAAGACTTGCTCCCCATGTGAAACTTAATTTTGGATCGGGTACTGTAGGTATTAAATTCTCCTTCGTCTCTAGTTCCAATTCAATCATAGCTTTGTCTACATACCAATTTCCAGAATCCAATATATCCATGTATAGTGATTTGGCGTAGTTTATTAATAGTATAGCATCATCATTGGGACTTTGAATTAACAGCAATAATTCTATGTTCTTTGTTAGTCCGTTTTGAGTAAAATTTGCTGAGCCAGTAAAAACAGTTCGATTATCAATGATATATAATTTTGTATGAAGATTTTGAAGTGCTAAAATATCTGCACCAGCTTGGTTCAACAAGCTTAGAGCTTCTATACTGCTACCACCATTATTAAATAAAGCTCTGTCAAAACGAGTGATAACTGTACATTTGATATTATTGTTCTTTACTATATCTCCTAGAATCTTGGCTGTTTCCATACTAATGAATGGGCTAATTACCATTATTGATTCCTTACTTTGTCTAAGTGCATGAAATAATTCTTCTTTAAGATTTTCCGTTATAAGTTGGATAGTATGTCACCTCTAAAAAAAGTTTCATTACATTCCCTGCATTTATATCGTTGGCGATTTACATAAATACCGACACGTTTTGCGTGCATTGGCAAGTCAAAAAATAGCTGTTTTTTCTTGCCATGTTTATATAAGTTTGCAATAGTGCCACATTTTCTACAATATGAAGGAGATAGATTAGTAGATTCAACTAAAAATCTATAATCATATTCACTTTCGTCCATATCCAGAATCCTAAAATTTGATAGATTGATCATATTATTCAACATTTACTTATCCCTTCAGTTTTTAAAATCAAAGTAAACAAGTTATCAAAGCAGCTTATAGAAACTCAAACTAAAATAAGAGTTTAAACAAATGTTTCCATAAGTTTATCTTTGTAATGGTCAATTTTCACTTATCTTTTTCCAATTTAGACAATATCCAAAGATAAATTGCTATTCCACCAAAACTTATTATCATACTTAGGATAAGTTGTGTTTCATGTTGTAGTGGTGTTAGGTTAAGGAAATAATCAGGTAATGTTAACAATGCTGTTATAATGATTAGAATCCATGTCTTAGCCCAAACGGAAATACCGATTACAAATAGTAAAGTAATTCCACCAATTATTAAACTCCCTATATTGTCAAAATGAACGGTAGGGGTCCAAATCACTTTATCAAGAAAGGTTAATCCTAAAAATAAAACCAATGGGAGCAATCCAATACCAAAGATCAATACACCTCGTTTAACATTAGATTGATTTATTGTTGAAATGTATTTAAACCCTTTAAAAACAGCTGTAATGAATATAGCAGTAATTATTATATACCCGCCCATTTCCAATAGAGAATATGAAAGGTTTCCTGCCATTAAATCAGAGAAAATTTTAAAAGAAAAGGATCCAAAAATGATAAGACAAATGTATTTGAACCATGTTCGATAATCCATGGTCATTTCATCAGAAATCATCTCCATGTATTCTTTCGGAGATTTACCAATAATTTTTTCAATGGATTTCCCACTTTTTTCTGCTTCGGACAAATGGATCTCTAATTCATTCACAATTCCCTCAATTTCACCCCATTGTTTTCCACTTGAAAATAAGTAAACACGTAAGTTTTCTATGAAGTTTTGACTCTTTGTAGAAAGCTGTAATTCACGTTTCATCTTGATTACCTCCATTTGTAATTGTATATTGTTGGATCACTCCGTTGACATTGCTCTGTAAATTCTGCCAACGTTCTATAAAATTTTTCAATTCCAAATCACCCTTTGGTGTGAGTGAGTAGTATTTTCTTCTTGGTCCTGCTGTAGACTTTTTTAAAGTAGATGTAATTAATTCCTCTTTTTGCATCCGCATTAGCAATGGATAAATTGTCCCCTCACTAAAAGAGTGAAAACCATAACTTTCAAGTTTTTCTGCCATTTCGTAACCATATACTTCCTTATCCTTAATGATTGCCAGTAAACAACCTTCAATAATGCCCTTTAGCATTTGTGTTGTCGACAAATTTCTTCCTCCTTCCTTACTAACTTGTAATACAAGGGTTATGATTACAAAAGTATCTTGCATTACATGATATACATGAAGGATAGCATCATTAGTCTTGTAATGCAAGGTAAAAATCGATATAAGAAGAATTCCACACAATAATAATCCGATTTACGGTTGTATATTCAACAATTAAATAAAAGTTTTTTCCACACGATAATCCGAATACCCCTTTTTTTGAAGACCTTCCTGACATGGATGTAAATCGTTCTGTAACTAATAGGCTAATAGATTGGATTCAAAAAGCAAGTCTTGAAAGGACCTTTACCAGCGTTGCAGACGATATAGGCGTTGATGAAAAGACTGTACGAAACATCTTCAATGACTATGTTGCTGAACTTGAATCACAAACAGATTTTAGAACTCCGAAATGGCTTGGTATTGATGAAGTCCACTTACTAAAATACTATCGTTGTGTTATTACTGACGTTGAAAACAGGGCGGTAATAGATATTTTACGAAAACGAAACAAGAATGTAGTTATTAATTACCATTCGAATCTACAAGACATTGAAAAAATTGAACTTGTAGCAATGGATATGTGGAATACTTATAAAAGTGCTGTTAACACAGTGATACCACATGTCAAAATCGTAATTGACAAATTCCATGTCGTTAAATTAGCTAATGAAGCCTTAGAGAAAGTTCGAAAAGCTAACCGTCAAAATGTTACAGCCAAAGAACGTAGACAACTTATGAGAGAACGTTATGGTCTTCTTACAAGGAGCAGAGACTTAACAGACTTTGATGACCAGATAAAGTTGCAAGTATGGACTCAAAATTTTCCATTACTTGGATAGGCTTATGAACTCAAAGAGCAATTCTTTGATATTTATGAAGCTGAATCAATCAACGATGCCTATAAACTTTATCAAAATTGGGTTTCAAATGTTCCTAAAGAATTAATGACTTATTTTGAAGAAGATTTGATTAAAGCTATGAATAATTGGGAAGAAGAAATATTCAACATTTCAATTCTCCTATTACAAACGCTTATACAGAATCCCTTAATCGCTTAATTAAAACAATGAACCATGTTGGACGTGGCTACTCTTTTGAAGCCCTCAGAGCAAAAATTTTGTTTACTCAAGGCTATCGTAAAGTTAAAAAGAAAAAGAAATTCAAAGAAGTTGAAGTTACTTTTGGTAAAATGTTGCCTGATCAATTCCCAAGTTGGTCACAAACTGGCTATGAATGGGTGTATGAGGAAATCTATGGTGCTGATTTTTCCACACTAACCAAAGCTATGGAAGAGGGTACCTTTTACCCTCTTTCCACACTATTTTCCGATTACCCAATTATAGAAACACATTTTTTCTATGCCATTTAAGATAATTTTCCATTTCGCGATTTAATATTAAAATCGTTGAATCAGTATGTATATTCATTGCTGCAATAGTGGCCAAATTTATTCTGTTTGATATTAATACTCGACCGTCTTTGTCGAAAGTAATAAAACCACTATCAAACAATGCATCATGATTTGGACATAGGAGTAGACCGTTATTGATATCGGTGCGTTCAATGTTACTACAATCTCTCCAAGGCTTTATATGACTAGCAATAAGCAACTTAGGCTCGTTAGTACTACATAGAGCACACTTAGAGTTTTTGTTTAACAATTTTGTTCGAAATGCTCCTTGCACAGTTCGGATTTTCAATATCATCTCCTTTTCTGTTTGACCGACATCAAAAATCTGATTTAATGTTGGAAATTTATTATGCCAGAGTTCTTCAATAGCTTTGCTATATTCAACTGAAAGTAAATAATTAGTTTGATTAGCCATTCTGAAAATCAATAAGTTTTCAAGTAATTTGTGTGATTTCAATTCAGATCTGAACAACATATTTTCAGGATCGAATTCAAGTATTTTTAATCTAGCTGCGTAGTAAGGGTTTTGAGGAGGTTCAATCCAATATTTATTCTCATCAGGTAAATACTTAATAGGTTCTCCGATAACCTCACACCTTGCTAATATCCCACCTGTTCCGGGTTTTCCACCATCGGCTTTCCAAATATAAACAATGTCTCCGTTTTGGATATCCTTTACAAAATGCTTTTGACGTATCGACCACCAAATTTCTTCGTAGTCTGTCAAATACTCAATGATTTTAAATTTATTCGGATTACCTTGAAATATCCATGTATTCATAAGCGACCTCCAATTAACAGTCATAACTTAATATCCTTTAATGAAAGCTTAGCATAAATCGTCCATTTTCTAAAAAAGGTCTTATTCTATCAACCCACCAATATTTTTCCCTTTATTTAGCACGGTAGTAATATCAATTTGGAATATTACCTGGTTAAATAAGCGTATATCAGATCTTATATGGCCAAAGATACAGTGGTCATTTTAAGTAAAACGCTTTAAATTAAGTGATAACGAACACAACCAACCAACTAAAAGTTGATTTACGTGGCTAAAGTTAGTATATAATACGATGGTTATATGGAATTGTAGTCATCTATCGTTTTGAATATTCCCTTTGCAAAGATAATTAGAATAAAGAGGATGACAACTCAAGGGAATCACTTATCAAAATGGAAATAATCATACAAAGTTATTGGGGAAAGTATTTAAGTTTATTGTTTCTTAAATAAATTCTCCAAATAGGGTTCTGAGCCTAACGTTAATGATAGATAATTGAAATGAATGGTAGGAGTATAATTTAACCCTGGTTTGTTAAAGAGGATTATACCTTCAAAAAATTGAATAGAATAATAGAAATTGAGTTTATTTATAATATTGGAGGTTGTGAGAAATGGAAATCGCAAAAATCGAATTGCCAGATCAGGGACGAATTGCTTGGATGATACTGGACCTAATGTATAAAAATCAAAGAATGAATCTAAAAACTGAATTGCGTCCTCAATTAGAAAGCTTTTTTGAACTAACTGAAGATCAAAAGTCTAGAAAATATGAAACTGGTAGTAAAGAAAAACTTTTGGAAAGCACGAGTGAGAGCTGCAAAACATAATGTTTTTGGGAAATATGGACTTGTTATTAGTGCTGAAGATGAAGATGATGTTGTGACCGTCAAGTAAAAATGAACAGTTTTTGCTCGTTTGAAATGAACATTTTCGCTAATCTATTTCTTTTTTAAATGTCGTTATGTTATGTGGTAAACGCTCCTACCCAAAATACTAAAGATTTAGGGCAGGAGTAATAATACAACTAAAATTAAAATGGAGTTATTCCAAGTAAATCCTGTAATTGTTCTTCCAACTCTTGTTGTGAATTATAATTAATGCTGTCATTAAATACGGGTGTTTTAAGCCGTTTTTATAATAAGAAATAGACACATTTTATATTAAGTAATGTCATAATCCAGATAAATTATAAGAACATCTGTCATAAACCGAATTTTTACCAGTTCTACTCAATATCTGTTATTACATTTCTAATAAATTGCCTTAGTCCTTTATATATTCCTTGATTGCCTTTAAGAGTTTTTACTGTAATACCAAGGTTTTGACTCAGGAGATTCATATCAATTCTTCCATATTCTTCATAAACTTCAATGACTTGCTTTTCTAAATTTCTTCTTCGTATCTCTTTTTGTTTAATTTTACTTTCCTTAGCTAATTTAGAAATTTGTTCAGCAATATCAGGAAAATTCTTCTTCATATATTTTACATTTTTTCCGATAGATCTATATATTTCTTGGGCAAATATTTGCTGCTCATTATCCCTCTTAACATTAATAAAAGCAGCAATATTTTCAATAATAGTTGCTTTTTCTTCATTTTTATCTAATGAAAGTTTTGTCGATTTTCTATAAATTATTTCCTCATTTATCTTATGATAACGCAAAGTTGCCTCAGTGATATTTAATGTAGCTGCAACTTCTTTTACAGAAATCTCTATATTATCTTTTATTAGATTTTCAATAGTATCATCGACCTTATCTACTAAGTATTGATAATTTGTTTTGTTTAACTTCCGTTGATTTTGCTGTAGGTATATGTATTCTTGTACCATTGGATGCCAGAAATAATAATATGTTGTGATTGCATTCCAGCCAAAAAGTTTCCTTGTCGCTCTAGCTAACTTTTCGTTATTACGCCAGTATGGTTTTAAAATTGTAAAATGTTTTATTAATGTTTCCACATCTATCTTTATATTTTCTAATTTTTTAACTTCTACACTTTGATAACGAGCAAGATACCCAAGATAAAATCTGAGTTTATAAAAATCAATCTTTAGTATTAATGCAATATGTTTTAAATAAATACCCTTAATTAAAAGTTCCTTAATTTTCTGAATTAAACTGTATGAAATATTGATTTCTTCCCACTGTTTGTTGTCCTTGCGAAGACCAATTTGTACCCAACAATTTGTACACACGTAAAATTTATCATATAAATACTCCTTAGGCAGATACACACTTTTTGAAGAAGTTTTTAAATCCTTTATTCCATTTATTGTTCCATGGAGTTTACACCATGGGGAACTACACGTTGTATGAATCTCTATTTTCATCTTCTCTTTATATTTTAATAATAATTTATAAAACGATAAAGGAACTTGTTGTGAAAATATCTCCCTTAATTCAATATTTAAGTTTCTTAAAGTATCCAATATAATGCTTGGGCTTAATTTTTCATCTATCTTATTTCTTGCTAGTCTAAATAGTTTTTTTGCCTGTGAAGGTTCATAGTGAGGATGTTTTTTGGAGTTAAGATTACTATTCTGAGGCGTAGTTAAATATAATAATAACAACGCAATCTTATTATGTATTCTCTGGGGATTGTGCAAATAAGGAATCCCTATAGCACTTAAATCCCCTAATATAAATTCCCAATCTCTATGAATCCTCAATTGTTTTTGAATTAATTCTGGATCTTGTAACGGTACATCTATTTCCCCATACAATTTACTTTCACAATTATCACATTGTAGATGATTCAGGCTATTCTTGTTTATATATGGCTGGTGATACCCACATTTAGAGCATTTTGTATTAATCCTTATTAAATGTTTTTCGCATATCTCAATCTCTTTAACCTGCCACGAAAGTTGATATACCCCTTCTTCCTCAAGACATTTACTACAGAAGCGGCGGTGCCTTTTTTCTATTTCTTTTCCAAAAACCCTTTTCCCAGCAGATCCGGGATAAAATAGACTCACAATTGGCTCAAAAGAATGACGTTTCAACTCAACTACACCGATATTTAGTAGTCTTTCCAATTTATTCAAATGGACAATATCACTTGGGAATAAATCAAACTTATAAGAAAAATTCCTGTCAACTTTATATCCATTTGGATTATTTATTAATTGCCATAATTCTAAAATACTTATTTTATTTTCATCTGCTACTCTAATTAGGTAACCTAATAAAGACTCTCCTGCCTTTAATTTAGGTCTTATTGTGAAAATTTGATTCCTCTCCATTAAATACCTCTTTACACAAAAGCTAATTTTTATTCTATCGCTTCTCTTAGAAATCCTAGTTTATATGCTATATATCTTGTTAAATCCTTGTCTATTCTCCATAACACTGTTCTACCTATGTTTAGATACTCATACAGACCTTTTGATGAGATTTGCTCTGGTGGTGTAACTTCAAGATAAATTTCCAGCTTAGACTTAATATCCTCTCTCATCTTATCTAGTCGATAACTTCGCTGATATTGCTTTATTTGCGCAATGTAATTATTACATCCCCAATTTCTTACTGTCTCAGGTGCAACTCTTATTTTTTTACTGACATTTTTTATCGTTATATCCTCATCATTCTTGAACATATCATCTACAATTTTCTTAACCAACAAATAATTCGAGCTCTTATTAGATATATTCCTTGTATCTTCTTCAGGCTTTCTTTGATTCCTAGTCAATTCATTTATCACATCAATATGATATCTATAGAGTAAAAACTCACTGTAACTCATCCAAATATCCCATTGTCTAATCTGTTTTATTTGTTGACCTTCCCTTATTCCTTGTATGAATTTCAATAATTTATTTGATTCAATAGTAAACCCCTGGAAATTTAGAGATACTTTTCCATCTCTACTAGTAAAATAAGCTATTATTCTTCGAGTTTTATCAATAGGCATATTTAAAATAGTAGATACTGTCTTTAAGCTCAAGTTGTTAAAATCATGGTTGACCAATTTATTATAAGCAGAGATAAAATTGGATCGTTCAACAAGTTGCTCGCAATTATTTAACGCATATTCACAACCACAATCTTTACATAAGAGGTAGTACTTTAATTCGGTTTCATCTTTTTTCCTTTTCATGCTAGTACCAGTTTTGATAAGAGACCCCCACTTTTCAAAAGAAGAACACCAGGGGGCAATACAGGAAATAGTATCGATTTTCTTTCTAATTTTAAGCTCATTTCTAAAAGTTTGTGGTACCTCTAGATATAATAATTGTTTCAAGTTTGTGTTTCTTTCCCCTAATATATTTAACACAATCTTCAGATGTAGATTTTTATTTTTCGTTATTGTACCCCTAGCATGTTGGAGCAAGGTCGGTAGAGAAGTATGTGTATTTAAGTTTTTACTAATTAAATCTCTATCTAATACATCGTTAAATTCATTTAATAAAAATAATAATTTTAGAGCCATCTCATTATTTTCGATGAAAGACAAACTATTATTTAACAAAAAATTCCAAGAACTTATCGTATTTTTGTCTATTTCTTCATCTTTAGGGTTTTTATCGATTGATCTTTTTAATAAGAAACCACAATGCGGGCATTCACCAATAGAATTTATTTCTTTATAGAGAATTACTTCGTTGCAGCTCATACACTTATCGAAGAGTATTTTATTGTGTTTTAAACAACCATTAACACCTTCTAATTTCCATATAGTCCTATAATAATTACCTTCATACAGACAATCTGAACAATAACATAATTTCTTTTTAACTAAGTCAGTTATGTTCCTCACTCTTGAATAATTACTGTCCGAAAACTTTGTTATCATCTTTAAAAAGGTCCCATTTAGTAATAATGTTCTATCAACATTAACCATTCTGGCTAATTTATCAATATCAAGAATACTAAGTGGGGAAAAATCCATTAAGTCCATATCACTTCTTTGAACATAATGTGAGATGTTATTGTCAAAACTAGAGCAAAATTTTAAAATGTCGATTCCGTTTGCAGTTGCTAGTCGAATAATAAAACTTGAAAATAATTCATCTTCATATGGACGAACTCTTATACTAACCTGAATTATTCATAAAAAATCTTTGATAACCAAATAATGCTTATCTATCAAGGTATTGAGCTAAATGGTCCATGCATCAAATAAATGAAAAAAGAATCCATTTCTGATATGGTTAAAGCAACGATGAAATAACCACA
>NZ_JBMIRP010000019.1:0-15653 GCF_049202975.1 Ureibacillus sp. MALMAid1270
AAATTAAGTTACAATCTAAAAAAACCTTTAATATCAGTATTTGTCGAGGTATACCAGATTAAAAAACTCTTTTAAAAATATAAAAAGAGCGTCAGAACAAACTAATTTTCTGCTCGAAAATTAGTTTGTCGACACTCTGAGGCTACAGAGGTATTCTGTAGCCTTTTTTATGTTGTTTCCATAGTTGTAGGTCAGAAATGGTATCATCGGCCAAATGAGACCGGTTTCAACAGAAATAGGGCCGAAAATGGTCTTCATCGGGCTTATGAAGGACGGTTTGGTTTGGAATTTCATCAGAAGTGTCTTTCATCGGGCTTATGAAGGACGGTTTCCGAAGATATCCCGCCAGAAGTGGTCTTCATCTTGCTCATGAAGACCAATTTCCCCAGATTTCCCGCCAGAAGTGGTCTTCATCGCGCACATGAGGACCAGTTTCATCAGAAATTAATCCAGAAGTGGTCTTCATCTTGCTCATGAAGACCGGTTTCATCAGAAATTAAGCCAGAAGTGGTCTTCATAGCGCTCATGAAGAACGGTTTCATCAGAAATTAAGCCAGAAGTGGTCTTCATCTTGCTCCTGAAGACCAGTTTCCCCAGATTTCCCGCCAGAAGTGGTCTTCATCGCGCTCATGAAGACCGGTTTCCCCAGATTTACCGCCAGAACTGGTCTTCATCTTGCCCATGAAGACCAGTTCCCCCTGAATACCCATCAGAAGTGACCTTCATTCCCACCTGAAAACCAGTTCCCTCAGAATCCCGCCAAAATTGACCTTCATCGACCCCATGAAGACCAGTTCCCCCTGAATACCCATCAGAAGTGACCTTCATTCCCACCTGCAAGCCAATTTCACAAGATTCGCTTACAAACAATCGTACCTCACACACTCATAAAGGAAATTCGCATTAATTGCAAGTAAACAGAACTGATTTTCACCCTCGTAATTCGACAAAAATTGCTAAGTTACCAATAAACATCTGATGAAATCGCTTTCTATTTGACGAATTTGTGAAATAATTGTCGTTTTATTGCGAAAGGCTATAAATCTATGTTAAATTTAATACGTGAAATAAATCACATAACAAACATACACCCCTTTGTTTGAACGTGAACATTTCTCCCATCCCCTTTGTGTAAGAGACTCCATTATTATTCAGAATAATGGAGTCTCTTTTTATTTATTCCCTGTTAAATATTAATACCCAAACATATCGAGACTACCACGCGACTCGCTAAAATAAAAATCAGACTCGCTAAAATAAAATTCACACTAATTAAAATAAATAAAAAAGTAGCCCCAGATAACAGGAGCTACTTTTATATGAATCTATGAATTTATGATTTTATAATTTCGTACGCCATAGCGTAATGTCATCATTACGTAAACATTCAATTTGTTGCAGTAACATACGCTTTTTTAATTCGCGTTCTGCCTCATTGTGTGATATTGAGTATATATCTGCTACTTCTTCTGTTGACATTGTATGAAAACGGCTAAAGAGTTCTTCAAAAGATGGAAGTGGACTACGAACAAGATGTTCTTCATTTAATAATTCTTTTAAAATTTGAACATAGACGTCATATACGTAAAGTCCACTTACTTTAAGTCCCTCATCTTCAATGCATTCGTTGAAAAATACAATGCTTGGTACTTCATCGATTTCCATTTCTCGAGTTATGTGTAAATCGCACTGAAAAGCATGTGTAGTTTCTTTTGAACCAAAATCAGCTGTAAATTCTTTAACATCCAAGTTACATTCTTTAGCAATTTCGATCAGAGCTGAGAATGATTGAACATTTTTCGTTTTTAAACAGATATGTTCTTGAATTTTTTGAAGGTAGCGAAATGCTGCTCGCTTCCCTTGAAGCTCAGCTGCTTTAATCGCGATGGAAGGTAACGCTGGGTGTGAAATATCTAGTTCAGCTCCTGAAAAGCAGCCTTTTGTACGGCGACTGTTGTAATTTAGAGTAGAAAGATTCGTACTAATAACTATTCGCCAAGTAAAGTAATGATCATATTCGATTTGTAGTTTTCTTAGAATGGTTTGCATTTTTGATGACTTTGGGCAAAAAGGGTCAATAAAAATATATAATTCTATTGGCTTTGTAATCTGTGGAGGTGTAATAGGTTCAGATAATAATTGGATATCATTCACTAAAATTCCTCCTTATCGTCGATTGGTGTATTGACCATATGATGGGCAGTTAAAGTAAGTCTTTTGAAATAAATCTCTCTAAATTTTCCTTCAAGACCGACTTCATCCATTGCCTCACTCATACATTCAAGCCAAGCTTGAGCATGGTCTTGCGTAATGGGGAATGGCAAGTGACGTGCCTTCATCATTGGATGGCCATGTTCTTCTGTATATAGATTAGGCCCACCTAGGTACTGGGTCTGAAACTGAATTTGCTTACGTGCAGTTTCTGATAAATCTTCTGGAAACAATGGACGTAACAAAGGATGCTTATCGACACGTCTATAAAAAGCGTATATTAGCTCTTTTAGTTTTTCAGGACCAAGTTCCTCGTAAGGAATCGGATATTTTCGATTCATAGGTGTTACTCCTTCTTTCTTTTATGAAAAAGATAATGCATAAATGGAACATTCTGTTACTTCATAAAATGTTTTGGTGAAGTGTTATATACATTCTAACAACCTATACTTTTTTTCTCAAACAAATAGCATCATAAAGAGCTTACAAGTAAGGTAAATCTAATTAGACAAATTAAGTTCGATAATAATTTACGACGTTTTGTACATAATTTATCGTTTCTTTAAAGGGAGGAACGCCATTATATTTTTTTACATTTCCTGGTCCCGCATTATATGCCGCTAAAGCTAACTCAATATTATCATCAAATTGTTGGAGCATTTCGCTTAAATATTTTGTACCCCCCATAATATTTTGTTCTGGATCAGTAGAATCTGTTACACCTAAATATCGTGCTGTCCCAGGCATGAGCTGCATTAAACCAGTAGCTCCTGCAGAACTAACAGCTGTTGGGTTAAAATTTGATTCTTGTTTAATTACTGCTTCAATTAACTTTTCAGGAACACCATATGTTTGTGAAGCCCTTGAAATAATCGATTGAATTGGCTGATTGATTGAAGTCGAATCACCATTAGACACATTCAACATTTCATCTTCAGATAGTATTTCGTAATACGATGATAGTATGTATGATTGGTTTTGGGGATCATACAAGTAATATTGTGAATTTAAATTTGAAGATGATTGATTTACTAATAACTGAGCTAATTGTTCAGTATTATTACTTGTTGAATCTTGAACTAATTCTTCCATTAGTTCGGAAAATATATTATTACTATTACCAGTAAGGCTAGTCGTATTATATGTATTGGAAGTTCCAATCGATTGAAGTGCTTGTATTTCTAGAAGTCGTCTCATTGATGTTGTATCCAAAGACAATCATCCTTTCTGGGACTGAAGTGCATTCATAAATCGAGCAATTTTCTTATCCGTTTTTCGTTGTTCTATATTATATTTTAACAAAAATTTATTGAAAATGGTTGAACCAATAATTTCATCATTTGTTTCATATTCTACTTCATAATCGTCACTGTTTAAATAGAAGGAATGGTCAAGGACAAGTAAACCATTTTCATATGGTATTTCAACACGGTCAGTTGTTAATGTCCCAAATACTTTTAACTCTTGAATAGGTACTTGTAATTGTTGTAATTTTGACTTCACAGATGGTGCGTGAAATTCCTTACCATTTAACATAAGAGCAGCTTCTTCTGCAGTAATTCGATCGGTTGTTTCTAGGTGTGTATGTTCTGATGTTTTTTCTTTTAAGGTACACACTATTTTTGATGCAGTTTCACGAATTCTTAATCCACTAGATAATTTTCTTAAATGCCATTGTGGAGTATCAAAATAATGATTCGTTTGGCGTTTGACCTGCTGTTGATCGATTTTAAATTCTATTAGTAACATTTCGTATTGTTCTTTTGTTAGTAAATTTTTATATTCAATTTCGATTTCTTGACTCATCTTCATGTTCCTTTCTTTAAAAAACATCAGCAATTTTCCATTATTCTTTTTCCCGTTCCATTGGGCTATGTTAAAATATGAGTGAATAGTGAGCTTGAAGGGATGTTAAATATGCGTAATACATATAAAATTGAACAAATACAATGGAACGAAAACAATCTTCACCTTAGTTTAAACGAACTATTGGATGAAAAACAATTTCAACCTGCTGGTCAAGTACTAGCTGATTCCGATGATTACTCCTTTATCTATTTAATTGACGAAGGAGATCAATATAGTTATTTAAAATTTTCCCAAAACGTTTGGCCACAATTAGTCGAATTGCTTAAATCAGAACGAAATCCATACTTACAAGTAGGGGAACAATTGATAGAATTAAGTAATTTTAACGATGAATTAAGAACGTTAATACTGAATATTGAAGGTAACGATAACTACGGAAACGAATTTGTTCAAGCTGTCGAAAGTCAATTTGAACTAATATTAAAATCGGATGTAGAGTAGTTATTACAGAAATTAATACCGGGGATATTGTAACCTCATCATCATGCATTGATGTATATTGGGAGGAATTTCTATGGGACAATGGGATGTATTTTTAAGCCCATACAAACAAGCAGTTGATGAATTGAAAATAAAATTAAAAGGTATGCGTTCTCAATTTGGAATTCAAGGGAATACATCACCTATTGAATTTGTTACGGGGAGAGTAAAGCCGCTAGCAAGTATATATGATAAATCGCGTGAAAAAGGTATACCCTTTGAGCCATCAGGGAAGTTAGCCTCTGAAATGCAAGATATTGCGGGTTTACGAATTATGTGTCAATTTGTAGATGATATCTCAACTGTTACAAACTTAATAAGACAAAGAGATGATTTACGAGTAGTCGAAGAGATCGATTATATTGCACATAAAAAACCGAGTGGATACAGATCCTATCATATGATTGTTGAGTATCCAGTGGAAACAATTAATGGGAAAGTTAATGTATTAGCTGAAATACAAATCAGAACATTAGCCATGAACTTCTGGGCATCGATTGAGCATTCACTAAATTATAAGTATAAAGGCATTTTTCCAGATGAAATTAAAAATCGTCTGCAAAGAGCAGCTGAAGCAGCCTTTCAATTAGATGAAGAAATGTCATCGATTCGTAGCGAAATCCAAGAAGCACAAGCATACTTTAGTGAAGTGAAAGAAGCGACAAATCCAACGATTCCAACGAATCAGGAAAAGGAGCGTGAATAAACTTGAAATTTGCCATTCAATCACGTCGAGACTCCCAATCAAATGAACTAAAAAGCCTTGCAATGAGATACTTACAAGATTTCGGACTAGTTTTGGATGAAGAAGAACCGGATATTGTCATTTCAATTGGTGGAGATGGAACTTTACTTCACGCGTTCCACCGTCATACGCACCGATTAGATAAAGTTGCCTTTGTTGGTATTCATACAGGACATTTAGGATTTTATGCGGATTGGAAGCCATCAGAATTAGAAAAACTGGTTTTATCCATCGCCAAAAAAGAATTCAATGTAGTGGAATACCCACTATTAGAAGTGAAAGTTCATCATAACAATTCAGATACAAATACCTATTTAGCTCTGAATGAATCAACTGTAAAATCACCAGATATAACACTTGTAATGGACATTGAATTAAATGGTAACCATTTCGAACGCTTCAGAGGAGATGGATTATGTTTATCAACACCTTCTGGAAGTACAGCCTATAATAAGGCATTAGGTGGAGCAATTATCCATCCAACTTTACAAGCATTTCAATTAACAGAAATGGCTTCAATTAACAATCGTGTATTCCGTACGGTTGGGTCCTCATTAGTATTACCAGCGCACCATAACTGTACATTAAAACCTGTTACGGATCAGAAGTTTATGATGACAGTCGATCATATTCAACTCGTTCAAACAGACTTACAATCCATTTCATTTAATGTAGCAACAGAGAAAGTTCGATTTGCAAGATTCAGACCATTTCCATTTTGGGAAAGAGTACATGAATCATTTGTAGCGAATGAATAAATGGTGTTTTCATGGATAAAAGATTTCAAATTACATTTAAAGCGTCCGAAGAAGGAGAACTTCTACGTACAGCAATTGAACGTCATGGAATATCGAAACGAGGTTTAACATCAATCAAATACCGCGGTGGAAATATACTTGTGAATGGTGAAGAAAAAACGGTTCGTTATCAGTTAAAAAAGGATGATAAAATAACGATTATATTTCCACTAGAAGAAGTAAGCGTAGGGTTAATTCCTGAAAGTGGCACACTAAACATTGTTTATGAAGATGAGGCACTTTTAATCATTGATAAGCCACCTTTTATTAACACAATACCGTCACGAGAGCATCCTGTAGGAAGTATTGCAAACATTGTATGTGGATATTTTGCTGAAAAAGGGATTCCATCGACAGTTCATATCGTAACTCGATTAGATCGTGATACATCAGGATTACTTTGTATTGCAAAACATAGTCACATTCATCATCTAATGGGAATTCAACAAAAGAAACATCAGATAAATAAGCAATACGAAGCAATCGTTCATGGCCATTTAAGTCAACAGGAGCAATCGATTATTGCACCAATAGCTAGAAAAGAATCGAGTATTATTGAAAGAGAAGTTTGTGAGCAGGGTCAATATGCACACACAGATGTTAAAGTTTTGCAAAAGGGATATTGTCAAGACTATCCAGTCACACATGTAAGGTTACAATTGCATACAGGAAGAACACATCAAATTCGGGTACATATGTCTCACATTGGTCATCCACTAGTCGGTGATGAGTTATATGGTGGGAATAGAAAACTATACAATCGTCAAGCTCTTCATTGTGTTTATTTGGAAATGATTCATCCATTAACGGGAAATCCAATAAGTTTTTCTAGTAAAATACTTGATTCGATGAGAAATTTAATGAATAATGAGATGCTCGAAAATTAATTTTGAGCATCTCATTCCATTCTAGGAACGAAATGAACTTGTTCAAAAATATTATAAAATGTTAAAAAATTTTTTCATTCTTCAAATTGCCTTAAAATGCTATTATTGCAATGACATAAAAAATGAAAGGAGGGGACAAGTATGAAGGAAAATCTGAATGAAGTTAAAGAGAGGTTAAATGATGAATTTTTGCTTCAAGCATTAATAAATGAAAGAATTGACGTGTTCCGAGATAACTTTTTTACACTTCACGAGTATGATCAAGCCCAATTTTATGAGAAGGTGGGCCCTGACATACGACAAAAGATCTATCAATTTCTGTCCCCTCAAGAACTGGCATTAATCTTCGAAGCACTTGAAATAGAAGATGATCAATATGAAGCGTATTTGAATGAAATGGATACAGCTTATGCCGCCGATATGCTGTCATTTATGAATACGGACGATGCCGTTGACGTATTAAATGAGCTTGATGAAGAACAGCGTGATAGTTTTCTAGAGATGATGGATAGTGAGACCGTTGAAGAATTTAATGAGCTCCTAGCGTACGCGGAGTATACTGCTGGGGCAATTATGACTACAGAGTATGTCTCAATTTTGGAAAATTCAACGGTACGATCAGCGATGGCTGTTTTACGAAAAGAAGCACCAAATGCTGAAACGATCTATTATGTTTTCGTAGTTGATGACAACCATCAACTAACTGGGGTACTGTCACTAAGGGATTTAATTGTGGCAGATGAAGATACGATCATAAAAGAAATTATGAAAGAACGTGTTGTATCTGTAAAAGTAACCGATGATCAGGAAGACGTAGCTCATCTATTCAAGGACTACAATTTTTTAGCCTTGCCCGTTGTAAGTGAGAATAATGAATTAGTCGGAATTATTACAGTCGATGATATTATTGACGTAATTGATGAAGAAGCTTCTGATGACTACTCAAAATTAGCTGGTATTACAGACGTGGATGATGTAGACGTCAGCCCATTTAAAGCAGCTCGAAAAAGATTGCCTTGGCTAATCATGTTACTTTTTTTAGGAACTTTGACTGCAACATTAATGTCTCAATTTGAAGCAACTTTAGATCAAGTTGCCTTACTTGCATTATTTATTCCATTAATTTCAGGAACTTCTGGTAATAGTGGAACACAAGCATTAGCGGTGGCCGTGCGCGGTATAGCTACAGGTGAAATTGATGGTAAAAATAAATTTAAATTATTAATTCGAGAAATTTGTACTGGTTTAATTACGGGTATCGTTTGTGGAATTGTTGTAATTGGGATTATTTATTTTTGGCAGCATTCAATTATTATCGGATTACTTGTAGGTGCAGCAATATGTTGCTCTATACTTGTGGCAACCATTGCAGGGTCCTTTATTCCATTATTAATCCATAAATTGGGGGTAGACCCTGCTGTTGCATCAGGACCGTTTATTACAACGTTAAATGATATTACGAGTATATTAATCTATTTAGGGTTAGCAACTACATTAATTTCGCAAATAAGTTAGAGGTCCTCTCTGTATAAAAAGGCTGCAAACGAAAATACATTTGCGTTTCAAAGAACAAAAAGCTTTTTTATAGGTTAATGTCACGAAAAAATTCATTTTGCATATTTTATGAAAAAAGGGATGTGCAAAATTGGAACTACAACAACCTAAACTTTTTATTCAAAGTCCTCCATTCTATTACGTGGAGGTAAAAGAATCACCAGTACAGGACAATACTTTCTATGAAGAAAGTACGTCAGTATATGAAATTTCAAGATCAGAGAAATTTGAAAAAATTGAAAATGACGTCATTTTAAGACAATTAAATTATTTTTCTCAGCCACATAATCGTGTTCGAAATTATGTATTCCATCTCGAAAATGGTGAAAAAGTAGTAGGTAAAATTGAAGATATCAGTGGAGATAAAGTAACAGTAAAAACAGTGAACGAGCCAATAGTAATTGATGGCAATAAAATTAAAGCAATCACGGTTTCAAATACATCGAATTAAATAATAAAAACGACAGATTCTAAATATGAATTTGTCGTTTTTATTTCTTTTTCCATAAATAAAATAAAATAAAATAAAATGACTAACTCTATAAAGAGTTAGCCACTTTAAAATTACATGCATTCGAATAAGTCTTCATCAGCAACACATTGAATAGCGGTGAAGTTGTTAAGATCAACAGTTACGCAAGTTTCTGTTTTCTTGAATCTCTTGATATCATCGAATTTAACTGGATCTAAGTTGTCAGTTCCTTCATCAACGATATTGTCTACGATATCTGGACCATGTGCTGGCGAATGATGCTCTTTTATAGGAGCTAGTGCACGTAAGGTAGCGCAGCAATCACCAAATACATCCTCTACTCTGAAGAATGGTGTGAAGAAGAATTCATCACCTTTTCTAGCTACTACTTTGAACGGTTTTCCTAGTTTATCTAGTAACATGAATACTCGTGTATCAGCACCTCTTCTACGATGTGAAAGCCCTCCAAGTGGTTCAAGGAAGCAACTTGTTCCACAATCATCGTCATTTCGAATTGCTGCATTTTGAATTTTTAAGATGGATTTTACAACTTCACAAATACATCCACGGTTATCATGATGATGTTCCCCATGGAAAGAACTACTTTCTGATTTTCTACCACAACCCATTTAAAATCACCCCTCTTGATATTTGCTTCAATCTACAATATGTCGTTTTCAAACTTGAAACAGGGCTTTTAACCATAGGCGCTAAATTTTTGCCTAAAAATTTTTACATTTTCGTTAGTTCCAATACATTTAATCCTTGCTACAAACTCCTTATTAATTAGTTCGGTTTGCACGAAGAATAGATTCTCTAAAAACGCAAATAATAAATTCAAAAAAAGGGGGTTGGATTTTGAAAAAAATTACATTTTTCTTTTTCGTCCCTTTATTACTAGCAGGCTGTTCAGGCAATGAGAAAACGATTGAAGTATATGACGTTTTTGATAACGCTGAAAAAAGTGTAGAAGTCCGTGATGTTCTGAATAGTAATGAAGATATTTATAGTGGCACAGCAATTTTTGCAGATAATGATTTGCTAGTGGCCGTACAAGCAAAACCTTGGCTTGACTATAAAAAAGGGAAAATTGAGGAAGAGTTAACTAAGCAATTGGAAGAACGATTTTCGGATTATAACGTTTTAGTTTCCGCGGATTTTAAACTGTATTGGGAAGCTAACAAACTAATAAATGAAGAAGATCAGCAAAAGGTGACGGAAGAAGTAAAGAAATTAAAAGATTTAGAAAAGGAGGAAACGTAGTGGAACAAGAACAATACAAAACGCTTGAGCAGAAAGTTACTCCTCCTACACCATATTTAAAAAATGCCATTAAAGCATTTATAGTAGGCGGTATTATTTGCACAATTGGACATGCAATCACTTATTTTTACATTATCTTTTTTGATTTTACCGAAAAAACGGTCGGGAACCCAACAGTTTCAACTATGATTTTTTTATCTATGTTATTAACAGGATTTGGTTTATATAAAAAATTGGGTCAATTTGCTGGAGCAGGTAGCGCGGTTCCTGTAACGGGATTTGGTAATGCAGTAATATCTGCAGCAATAGAACATCGAACAGAGGGAGTTGTACTTGGGATAGGTGGTAACATCTTTAAACTTGCCGGATCTGTAATTTTATTTGGTGTTGCTTCTGCTTTTTTTGTTGCTCTAATTAAATTAATTCTGGTATCGATAGGTGTTGCGCAATGGTAATCGTATTTCAAACAAAACCATCTATATTAGCAAATGGTGCTGTTGCAGGTCCTTTAGAAAAGAAGAGTGTTTTCTATTCTTATTTTGATTCGATAGTGGAAGATGAGCGATGGAATCAAAAAACGAATGAACAAGGTCATTCTAAAATGATTTTAGATGCATGTGAAACAGTCATGAAGAAAGCAGATATTAAAAATACAGATGTTGATTACTTTTTAAGTGGTGATTTAGTCAATCAAATGACACCTACTAACTTTGCAGCTAGAGATCTTGCCATTCCTTTTATTGGGTTATTTTCGGCTTGTGCAACTTCCATATCGTCAATTATTGTCGCAAGTTTACTAACTGAACTAGGTGCTTCGCAACTATCAATTGCTGGAGCTTCAAGCCAACATAATGCCATTGAAAGACAATTCCGTTATCCAAATTATTATGGAGGGCAAAAACCAGCAACAGCTCAATGGACTGTAACTGCAGCTGGATATGCTTTAGTTGGAAAACATAATCCTGAGTATCCATCAGTTGTTGCTGCAACAATAGGAAAAGTGGTCGATTATGGCGATACGAATCCTTTCCATATGGGTGGTGCAATGGCTCCAGCTGCTTTTGAAACTATAACAACACACTTAAAACAAAGAAATCAAAAATTCCATGACTATGACTTAATCATGACCGGTGATCTAGGAAAAATCGGATTACAAATCCTAAAAACGATGTTTGTCCAATCTGGTATTAAACAAGACGAACTCCAACTGTTAAGAGATGCAGGAGCAGAGTTTTATGGTGAAGATCAAGCATTTCTTTCAGGAGCAAGCGGTGCAGGTTGCTCAGCTGCCGTGTACTATAGCTATATCATTCAACAACTCAAAACTGGTCGATTTAAGCGCGTTTTATTATGTGCCACAGGTTCGCTACTCTCCCCGCTATCTTTCCAACAGGGTGAATCGATACCATGTACTGCACATGCTATTGAATTAACGATGGAGTGATTTAATATGATTTTTATAGATTTTCTCATAGCATTTGTGGTTGGAGGAATCATTTGTTTAATTGGACAATTAATCATGGATTTTGGAAAATTAACGCCAGGTCATACTTTATCTATATTGGTTGTATCTGGCTCAATACTTTCAGGACTTGGTTTATATCAGCCATTGACTGATTTAGCTGGAGCAGGTGCGACAATTCCTATTACATCTTTTGGACATTCACTTACACAAGGTGCCTTTGCTGAAGCTGAAAAGCATGGTTGGGTAGGTGTTTTGACAGGAATGTTTGAGGTTACAAGCTCTGGGATAAGCGCGGCTATTGTTTTTGGATTTATAGCTGCATTTATTTTTAAACCAAAAGGAAAAGTAAACTAGACGAATACCCCGCTTTTTATTTTGTACCTTGCATAGGATACAAAGTGAAAGGAGGGGATTTTTTATGTGGAACAATAACTTTTGTGGTTGCAATCAAGTAAGCCCTGCATATGATATGGGAAATGATTATTGTGATCATGGCGGCAAAAACAACTGGTCATTCGTTTTAATCGTCGTATTATTCATCCTATTAATCATTGTTGGTGCTGTTGTTTGCTGGTAGGCTGAAGTGCAAGGAGGGGAGAAAATGCAAAACCCTTTTTTTAAGCAGATTGAAAGTAAAACTGGCGTAGAGATGGAAGATATCTTTGCTTTAGCTAATGCTATTCAACACGCAGATTTTAAGAATGAAAAACAAGTTCGTAAAATTGTGCAACGCGTGAGTAAATTAGCTAAAAAACCTATTACAAGAGATCTAGAAGATAAAATCGTTCAATCAATCATCAAAGATGGAAATGCGCTCGATTTTAGCAAAATAGAAAAAATGATGAAATAATAAATGAATAAGAAAAGGCAGTTGCCCAGTTAGCAACTGCCTTTTTACAATGCTTTTTCCATAGAACGATGAGGAATTCCTGCATCAAGAAATTCGGGAGAGTTTACGGTATACTTTAACTTTTCGTAAAATGGAATGGCATATGATTGAGCATTTAACTTTAATTTCTTATAATCATTTTCAATTGCAAATTTCTCAATCTCATTCATGATTAAAATACCGATTCTTTTACCGCGATATTCAGGTAATACACATACTCGTTCAACCTTCCCAACTTTTGGTTCGTATTCGCGAATACGTGCTGCAGCGATTACATCTTCGTTATCCAGAACGATAAAATGAACAGCTGTATCATCATGTTCATCTAATTCTAAATGTTCCGGAACGCCTTGTTCTTCTACAAAAACTTTTTTACGGATGGAAAAAGCACGTTCTTTTTCTTCTTTTGTCTCTACAATTTTTCCTGTGAACACTATTTACTTTCATCTCCAGTTAACTTATATGTTTCATAAGTTGTCCATGACCCATCTTCTAGTTGGTATAACATATGAATTCGATCGATTGTATCGTGTTCATCAACACCATACATACGTAGTTGTCCGTAAATATCATCATGTTCAGAAGCTGTTAAATCTTGGGCAATGGTAATATGAGGAACAAAAACGTGTCTTGGATTACCAATATTGATCTCAGAGTGTAATTCATCATGCAAATTCGTAAGTTGTTCAGTTGGTTCTATTTTGAAATAAATAACATTTGTTATTGGGGAGAACGAGCTGATGCTAGAGGCATGAATCTTTAACGGTTCATATTTTGTTGCAATCGTTGCAATCTTTTGAGAAACGTCCGAAATATCAGCTTCATTTACCTCAAATGCTTCTTTTAAAGTTATATGAGGTGTTACTTTTGAGTAATGTGAATCATATCGTTTTCGATACGTATTCGCTAAATCCTGTAATCTTTTCGAAGGGAATGCCACAATACCAATTTTCATTAAACAATACCTCCCTGTATGAATATTCTAATAATAACAAGTATAACAAAAGTAAAACAATATAAGAAACTTATAGCTCTTAATACTTAAAATTTTCAATTAATGCTCTTCTTAAATCTGGTTTCCAATATTTCCAAGTATGATTGCCTTCAAACTCTTCATAAAAAATTTTATAGCCCTTTTCACTTAAAAGTTGATGAAGTTGTCTATTAGGAGTTAGAAAGTCTTTGACCGTTTTGTCAGTAGTAACAACCTCAATCTCTTCTTTTCCAATAACATGGTAAATTGAAAGTTGGCTTTGAGTTTGTGATTCTTTTACAATAGAGAGAACATGTTCGTCTACATAAGGTGATTGTAATATCGCTTTACTAAAAATATTAGGATACTTCAGAACCCCTAATAATGATACAGTTGCGGCCATAGAATCTCCAATAAGTGCACGTGTGGATCCCATTTGTAATGTTGAATATTCCTTATCTAAATATGGAACAAGTTCATGAGCTAAAAAGCGCAAATAAGCTTCGTGCTTTTCTCCAGTTGGAATGTATTTGTTTTTTCGATCATGTATATTTTTATATGGAATTCCAACAATAATTATGTTTTCTATTTCATAATCCTCTATTAATTCATCAGCTAATTTTGAAATACCACCTAACTGGAAATAATCTTTTCCATCTGATGCGATTAAAATGTTATATTTATAGAGTGGAGTATAATTTGCTGGAACATAAATTAATAATTCTATGTTTTCCTGTAATGCTTCACTGAAAAAAGCTACATCTTGTATTGTTCCCTTTTCCAAAATAAGGGCCTCCTTACATAAAATCGTTTGTTTTTGAGATTGTATCATAATGGATTATATCCGTGTACTATAAGCTAAATCAATTTCTTCGAAAACAGACTACCAATCTAAATAGATAAAGCGAGGAATCAGTATGCATAATAAAAAAGTACGTGTTCACTCAAAAGAAGTTACGTTAGCTGCAACGGAAGCACTAGAACGTCGTGGTGTTAAAATAGAGGATATAGCTGAAATCGTTTATCAGATGCAAAACCCGTATAATGATGGTTTGCAATTTGAACATTGTGTCAATTCTGTTCAACGTGTTTTACAAAAGCGGGAGGTTCAACATGCTATACTAGTAGGAATTGAACTAGATGAACTTGCCGAAAAGAAAATGCTATCAAAGCCATTGCAACAAATCATTGAGTCAGATGAGGGGTTATTTGGAGTTGACGAGACATTAGCTCTAGGTTCCGTTCTAACTTATGGAAGTATCGCAGTAACAACTTATGGACATTTAGATAAAGAAAAAATAGGGATCATAAAAAAATTAGATACAAAAGCAGGGGAAAGTGTTCATACATTTTTAGATGACCTTGTTGCAAGTATTGCTGCTAGCGCTTCTTCAAGAATTGCTCATAAAATGCGTGATTTAGAAGAAGAAGGAGACACATTCGCAGATGTTCCACCGGTCGTACTGGACAGCGTACTCGAAGATACTGATGATGAAAATGAATCCAAATAATAAAAATAAACGTCATCATTTCTGATGGCGTTTATTTTGTGCGACGGGCAGTCGCACCATGTGCAACTACTGCACAGGATGAACTGTTAAAGGTTGGAGGATGTTACCGCGGTAATAACAACTCCCGAATCCCAGAAGGTTCATCATCTAGAAGGTGAAAGTCCTTCCTTCGGAATGCTGATATAACCGAAGAAGACTAATCTAGGGCATCACCGTGAGGTGGTGTCTGAAGGAGATGCGGAAAATCGAGAGACCCGTAGTTGGACAAGCAGACCCAAATGCAATAAGTGTGAAGTACGGCGGCTAGATAAGTTGGTGACTGTCCGAAAATAACAGGAAACCCCTATTAGGACTACAATTCAGAGAATCAGCCGGGTTGTGGTAGCTTATCGAGTAATGGTGCTGGGTATGTTTGGAAGGATGGTGCGATGACCCCGTGAGATCTTCATTTTAACCGAAAGGATATAGTCATATAAGGGTATCCGAAGTTGACTGTATAAATGAAGAAGTCAGACACTCTCATAGTACGGAAGTACA